>JALYRN010000103.1 GCA_030855295.1 Myxococcota bacterium
CTCGCGCTCTGCGGCGCCGAACGTCGCGCCGACGGCCTGCGCGCTGCCGCAGCCTTCCTCACGGCGCACCCGCGCTCGCCTCTCGCCGCGCGCGTGCGCGACGCCTGCCGATTCTCGGACAGCCGCTGACGCCCACCCGCGATCGCGCGAGATGGATCGGGCGCGCCGCGGCCACGTAACGAGCGACATGCGCTCATCCATCTCCTCCTCGCTCGCGCTCGCCTTCCTCATCGCGCTCGCGCCCGGGTGCTACGACCTGAACGTCGGGGCCCACGACGCCGGGCGCAGGCTCGAGTGCACCGCGGACTCCGACTGCACATCCGGCAACCAGTGCGTGTGCGGACGGTGCATCTCGCTCGACCTGCCGGCGGCCGCCTGCGATCCCACCTGCGACGTCGCGCAGCCGGGCGACTTCTGCACCGTCGAGGGCCGACGCTGCGACGCCGACGGCTGCTCCGCGCTCGAGTGCCGCAGCGGTGCGATGCAGCGCGTCGGCGGCGACTGCGACGGCGGCGGCCCGATCTGCGCGTGCCCGCCGGCTCCGGAGGGCTGCTACTACGACGGCTCGCCCTGCGCGTGCGATCACATCACGTGCCCCGCCGAGCGCTGCGGGCGCGTCACCTGCGGCGAGGGCACGACCTGCTGCAACGCGAGCTGCGGCACCTGCGCGCCCCTCGGCACCGCGTGCAGCCTCGAGGCGTGCATGCCCGACTGCTCACCGCAGGAGGCGCGCGGCGATGGCACGTGCGAGCGGCTGCTCGGCATCTGGGCGTGGGACGGCACCGCGTGTCGCGAGCTCTCCGGGTGCAGCGGCTGCGTCGGCTCGGACTGCCCGCACGTGTTCACCTCGGCGGCGGAGTGTCAGAGCACGTTCTCGGAGTGCACGCGCTTCTGCGGCGGCTTCGCAGGCGCGACCTGCGCCGACGACGAGTACTGCGACTTCCCGGAGCCGCACTGGTGCGGCGGCGCCGACGAGCAGGGCGTCTGTGCGCCTCGTCCCGCGGCCTGTGACCCCGAGCTCGCCACGGTCTGCGGCTGCGACGGCTCCACGTATCCGAATGGCTGCGAGGCGGCCGCGAACGGCGTGGACGTCGCGCGCGACGTCGCTTGCGACGAGGGCCCGTGCACGGCCGACGACGCGCACGGCGTCGGCGAGTGCGATCTCCTCCTCGGCAACGCCTGGACCGGCACGGGCTGCGTCGGCATCAGCGGATGCTCGTGCGAGGGCACGGACTGCGACGTCATCCGGCGCAGCGACAGCGCGTGTCTCGACGCGCACAGCCACTGCATCGTCCCGCACACGTGATCGGCGAGCGCACGTGATCGTGCGCGCGAAATCATCGGCTCGCCCGCTCCGGTCGCTTCCGTCCGCGCGCCAGGCGCGCTCCCGTACGCGCCCTCCGGGGCGAGCACTCCTGCTAGGCGCGACGATCACCAGCGCTTGAGCAGCTCGATCAGCACTTCGTCGTCGACGAAGAGATCGTCGACGTCCTCGGAGTCGACGATCTCCTCGGACAGGCGCGCCGCGCGCGCCTTGACCGGTGCGGGGCTCTCGAGGAGGCGACCGACCTTTTCGATCAGCTCGGTGCCGGGCTTCTTCGCGTGCAGCGCGAGAGCCTTCTTCTCGAGCAGGAACTCGAGCAGGCGCACCGCGCTCGCGCGACCTTGCGCGCTGGCCGGTAGGTCCTCGAGCTCGTCATCGTCGTCGTCGCCGTCGGCGGCAGCGAGGTCGAGACCCTCTTCGGTCTCCTCCTCGTCTCCGGCTCCCGCTCCGAGAACGTCCTTGTCCAGCTCGTCGTCGCCCTTGCGCGTCCCCGGCACCGCAAGCCTCCCGCACCCCCGGCAGACGGGAGCGCGGCGGGCCTACCATCCGGGTCCGGCCGGGGCCAGTCCTTTTTCGAATTTACGCGAGAAATTCTCGCCCCCGCTCCGGGGCGAGCACTCCTGCGGGCTATCGGCTCGCCCGCTCCGGGCCCTTCCGTCCGCGCGCGCGTTGATCGGCTCGCCCACTCCGGGCGCTCCCGTCCGCGCGCGAGGCGCGCGCTTCCGCGCGCGCCTCGCGGGGCGAGCACTCCTGCTGCTTAGAGCACGCAGTCGATCCGGCGGATGCCCTTGCGCGTGACCACGATGCGCACGCGGTGCCAGGGCGCGTCGATGTCGTCGTCGCGGCGCAGCCGGTACACCACGCCGATGTTGTAGACGCGCGGCGCGATCGCGGCGCCGACCTTCCCCTCCGCGGGATCGGCGAAGACGATCTCGCGCTTGGGATCGTCGGTGTGCGCGAGCCAGCGACGCAGATCGAGACGGAAGATCTCCGTGAGCGTCTGGAAGCGCGGATCGGCCTGGGCGACGCGCTCGGCGTTCAGCGCCACCTCTTTGCGGTGGTACATCACGGTCTCGGGCCGCGCCTGCTCCTCGAGCGGATGCAGGCGCGTCATGCGGCGCACCTTGAGCACCTCGGGCGGCACCTCGTCGAATGCGACGAAGCCCGACTGCTCGTCCATCGCGCCGAGCTCGATGCCGCGCTCGCGATCGCGGATGCGCCACTGGCGATCCGGGAAGTGCCGCGACACCACGCCGGAGAACACGGTCTGCAGCAGCGCCTTGAGGCGGTCCTTCGCCGCGTACGCGAGGATCACCACGACCGCCCAGGGGATCACGCCGCTCGAGCTCGAGTCGACGTCGGTGCCGTTCCACAGCGCCGCGACCACCGCGAAGCCCATCGCGACCGAGGCCGCGAGCGCGTAGAGGAAGTGCAGCACCCACTGTGCGGCCGGGCGGATCTCGGGGCTGAGCCAGAGCACCGACGACGTGAAGCGCTTGAGCACGTGGCGCCGGAACTCGAGCTCCTCGACGCGGCGGCTCTTCATCCCGATGCGGCCGACACCGCCGAGGCCGAGCCCCTCGCGATAGCGCGCCTCGGCGACGGCGCCCTGCTCGGCGGCGGCGATCAGCGTCTCGGGCGCGCCCTCCTTGCGGAGGCGCTGCACGAGGTTGCCGAGGAGCGTCTCGAGCAGGCGGGAGACGTCCTCGTCGATCCAGTGCGCGGCGGTGCTGAGCGAGTCCCCGCGATCCGCGGCGCCCGCGATCGCCTCGCGGAGGCGGGGACCGATGCGCGCGGTGTCCGCGACCATGCGCGCTGCGAGGGCGAGCGCGCGGCTGCGCTCGTGCTCGTCGCCGCCGATGCCGCGCGAGATCGCGTCGCGCGCCTCGACGCCCGCGGCGCGCACCATGCACGCGAACAGGCGCATCTCGCGCATCGCGGTCTTCTCGTCGCCGGTGGCGATCGCGTCGCGCACGCGCGTCAGCGGCTCCTCGGTCAGCTTGCCGTAGTCGACGGCGGGGACCTCGAAGCGCACGTAGGACTGCAGGTCCGCGTAGATGTCGCTCTTGTCGTAGGTGCGCGAGTGCAGGCGCAGCGACTCGGGCGCGAAGTAGAACGACTCCCAGACGAACGCCTCGGTCTTCTTGCCGGGGCGCAGGCGGTAGTCGACGGCGAGCTCGACGTGCGTGCGGTCGTGCACGCGGAAGGTCGGGTGCTCGCGGCCGCGCGAGAGGTCCGCGACGAACGAGCTCCAGTCGCTGGGACGGTCGGGGAGGATCGACGAACGGACCTTGGCGGGCACGCGCGCGGCTTGTTCCGGCGTGTGTTCCTCGTCCCGCTCCTCCGCAGGCTGCGTCACTCCCTCGTCACCACCACGACACGCGATTGTAGCGAAGGCTACCCGGATAGTCGAAAGCCACACATGGTCGCGGCAGGGCGGCGAGACAAACGAAGTTGTGGGGGTCTGGCCGCAGGCGCCAAAAAGCTGTGGAAAATCAGTAGGTTGGAAGGGCGGTGCGTGTCCCTGCCCGAATGGGCGTCAGCGGGACCAGCGGAGGGTCTCGGCGACGCCGGGGATGACGAGCTGCTGGTTGAGGCCCTCGGGGTTGCTGATGTAGATGCCGCCGCGCGTGGAGTAGAAGGCGATCATGCGGCAGTCGGCGCTGAAGGCAGGGTCCTTGTTGACGCCCTGGCCCTGCGTGAGGCGCGTGTACTGCTGGGTCTCGATGTTGACGGTGAAGACGTCCAGGCCCGCCGAGCGACCGGTGAACGCGAGCAGGCGCTCCTCGCCGATCGGGCACCACGCCGGGGTCTGGTTGTAGGTCCCGCGATAGGTCAGGCGCCGCACGCCGCCGCCGCTCGCGTCCATGCCGAAGATCTGCGGGCTGCCGTGGCGGTTGCTGACGAACGCGATCATGCCGCCGGGCCCGCCGCACGCGGGCGAGACGTCGATGCCGGGGTGATCGGTCAGCCGGCGCACGTCGGTGCCGTCGAGCGCCGAGCTGTAGATCTCGGCGTTGCCGTCGCGCGTCGACGTGAAGAACGCGCGCCTGCCGCAGATCGAGACGCCCATGTTGATCGACTCCTCGGCGTCGATCAGCGGGCGCTCCTCGGTGCCGGTGCGCGTGATGAACATGCCGACGTCGCTGAGGACCGAGTACCAGACGCCACCAGGCCCGAACGCGGGGAGCATCGCGACGCCGCGCCCGCTCGAGACGCGCGAGACGCTCTGTCCGTCGAAGCTCGCGACGTACACGTCCTTGCGCCCCTCGCGGACGCGACGCGCGAACGTGATGCGCGAGCCGAACGCGCCGCGACGGCCCGTCAGCTGCTCGAGCACGAGGTTCGCGAAGTCGTGCATGAAGTTGCGGAGCTCGCCGGGCGCGCCGTTGTAGGTGCGCGAGAGCGTCGCGGTGGCGCCGCGCGAGAGCTCGTAGAGGCGCATCTCGACGCGGATCTGCCCGCCGACGCGCGTGATCTGTCCCTTGATGACGCCCTGCGCGCCGACGCTCGACCACGAGCCCGGCGTGATGCCGAGGCCCTCGGCCGCGGGGTCGGCGAGGAAGCTGCGCGCGTCGAGCACCTCGAAGAGCGACACGAGACGGAAGTCGTTCCGCATCGTCTCCGCGCCCGCGTTGCCCATCTCGGCGTCGCCGAGGAGGTTCGGCACCGCGATGCGATAGAGCGCGCGCTCGGGCGCGCTGACGTCGATCACCACCTGGTTCGGCAGCGTCTCGTCGGGCGTGGTCGTCGCGCCCTCGGGCGGCGGCGCTTCCTGCGCGACCGACTGCGTGCCGAGCGGCGGCAGGATCACGGCGACGCTGGCGGCGAGCGCGAGCGCGAAGGCGAGGACGGAAGCGATGCGAGTCTTCATGAAGGTCCTTCGAAGGCAGGAGTGCTCGCCCAGGCGAGCCGATCATCGAGACGGCGCGCGCGCGAGGATGCTTCAGCGCGCATCGCGGCCGGTGTAGTTGAAGCCCACCTCGCGGCCGAGATAGTCGCTCGCGACCTCCTCGGGCGGCGGCGGGATCACGGCCTGTCCGTCGATCAGGCGCTGGAGCTGCTGCTCGACGGCGAGGTCGTAGTCGGGGTTGCCGCTGGAGCGCACGATCCGGAAGGACTGCACGCGGAGATCCTCGCCGATGCCGACGCTGACGCGCGTCACCAGGGTGCGGAGCGAGTCGCGATCGATCGTGGTCGGGACCTGCCAGCCGCGGCGGAAGAACGACGAGAGACGGCCGTTGTAGAGGGAGCCCTCGCTCGCCTCGCGCTCGCCGCCCTCGATGCCGTCGGGATCGCCCTCGAGCACGCGCGCTTCTTCACGCTCGGCGAAGGTCTGCGCGGTGTCGCTGAGGCGCTGCAGCAGGTCGGGGACCGCGTTGGGCTGGCGCTCGGGGCGGGGCGGCGGCGGCTCGGTCGGCGCGCGCTTGCTGGGCGCGGGCTCGGCCACGTCGGTGCGGAGGATCGGCACCCGGCGGTTGGGCAGATCGCGCGGGTCGATCTCTTCGCCGAGCTGGAGGAAGCGCGCCTGGATCACCTGCTCCACCGGCGGCAGCTCGGGCGGAGGCGGCGTCAGCGTCACGCCGATCACCGCGAGCAGAGCGACGATCGCGACGACGAAGAGCGGCAGCGCGAAGTGCACGATCAGCGCGACGACCGCGCCCGTGACGAGCTGCGCAGGCTCGAGCGTGCCGCGATCGAAGAGCGAGCGCGGGCGGTGATCGGCGGGGTCGATGTACATCGCGCTACTGCGCTCCTCCGGGCGCGGGAACGAGCACCGCGTCGTCGGGCGCGTTGATCGGATCGGTCACGAGGCCGAGCGTCTCGATGCCCGCCGCGCGCACGGCCGTGAAGACGCGCACCACGAACCCGTACGGCACCGTGTGATCGGCCTGCACGAAGATCTCGTTCTCCGACTGCAGGCGCGCGTTGGTGCGCAGCGCGTCCTCGAGGCGCTCGAGCGGCACCTCGGTCTCGCCGAGATAGACGCGCTGCTGCGCGTCGATCGTCAGCATCAGCTTGTCCTGGTCGATCTCCATCGGCGGCGCGTCGGCGTTCGGGAGATCGACCGGCACACCCGACGTCATCATGGGTGCCGCGACCATGAAGATGATCAGCAGCACCAGCATGACGTCGACCATCGGCGTCACGTTGATCTCGCTCATCGGGGCCCGGCCGCCCCCGCCTCCGGTGGACATCCCCATCGCTAGGCCAGGAAGTGCCGGCGGACGATGTTGAGGTAGTCGATCGCGAAGGCCTCGGTCTCGGACTCGATCACGCGGATGCGACGCACGAAGTAGTTGTAGGCCATGACCGCGGGGATCGCGGCGAGCAGGCCGATCGCCGTCGCGATCAGCGCCTCGGCGATGCCGGGCGCGACCACGTCGAGCGTCGCGCCGCGCTCGGCGCCGATCGAGAGGAACGAATTCATGATGCCCCACACCGTGCCGAAGAGGCCGATGAAGGGCGCCGTCGACCCGGTGGTCGCGAGGAACGGCAGCGCGTTCTCGAGGCGCGTCATCTCGTTGCTGGTCGCGCGGCGCAGGGAGCGCTCGACGTTCTCGATGTCGCCCGCGTTCGCGCCGGTCTGCGAGACCTTCGCGAGCTCGACGTAGCCGGCGTGGAAGACGCGCGCGAGCGGCGAGCCGTCGACGCTGCCGAGGCGCGCGTAGATCGCCTCGAGGCGCTCGGGGCCCCACGCGTTGCCCTCTTCCTTGCTCCAGAAGAAGTCGAGGAAGCGCGCGCTGGTGCGCTGCGCGGCCATCATGCGTACGGCCTTGGTGCCGATGATGAACCAGCACACGAGCGACATGCCCGCGAGGACCAGCATCACGAGCTTCACGACCAGCGATGCGTGGAGAATCAGCTGCCAGGGATCGAGCCGGTGCGGCGCGGTCGCGGCGGCCTGCAGCAAGAGGTAGCCCATGAGCCTCGGATCTTGAGGGGTTTCGCGCGTTTGAACCACGCGCGATCGGGGGAAGTCAACGATTGCGCGGATCGGAGGTGCGCAGGTCGTCGGGTGCGAGCGTACTCGCGCGGAGCGGATCGCGGCGCCGCAGTGCGACGAGCGTGCCGCAGCCGCCGTTCGCCTCGATGCGGGCCTGCGACGACATGCGCACCGTCAGCCCCGATGCGCGCAGCCGCGCGTACACGGCCTCGTAGCGCGCGCGCGCGGGGCCGCGCATCGCGCTCGTGGGCACGGGGTTGAGCGCGTAGAGGTGGACCGCGAGGCCGAGCGGCGCGGCGCGTGCGGCGAAGGCGTCGAGCTCGCCCTCGTCGTCGTTCTCGCCTTCGATCAGCAGATACGCGAGCGCCGTCTTCTTGCGGCGGCGGCGCGACATCGCGGGGAGCGCGTCCTCGATCGCCGCGAAGAGCTCGGCGAGCGGGGGTCCCTTCGGGACGAGGCGCGCGCGGGTGGGCTCGCGGCCGGCGTGCACCGAGATCGTGATGCCGTGGTGAGGAAAGGGATGCTCGGGCGCATCGCGCAGCCAGGCGCCGAGCCGCGCGGTCGGGCCGCCCGACGTGGTCACGCTCGCGGGTGTCGCGCGGTCGCGACACCACGACACGAGCTGCTCGACGGCCGTCGCGTTGTGCAGCGGCTCGCCGATCCCGGAGACCGTCACCCCACGCAGCGCGACGCCCTCGGCCTCGACGCGCTCGATCTGCGCGATCATCTCGGCCAGCTCGAGGGGGCGCTGGAGGCCATCGGCGCCCGACGCGCAGAACGGGCACCGCACCGCGCACCCGACCTGGCACGAGATGCACAGCGTGTCGCCGCGGTAGAGCACCGCCTCCACCTCGGCGCCGTCGTGCAGCCGGAGCACGAAGCGGCGGTTCCACGTCGACGCGTGCTCGTGCGCGATCTTCGGAGCGTCGGGCAACGCCCTGGCTCTACGACGCGCGTGGGCCCGGCGCCATGGTCGGTTCGGAGGACCGCGCCGCGGCAGCTGCGGTATGCTTTTCCGCTGTGAGACGCGACGACGACGATTCCTCCCCGCCCCTGTCTGCAATGCCGCTCGAGCACTCGGGGGAGCGGTACGTCGTCTTCAGCTGGCCGATCCCGGCGCCGACGGCGCCGAAGGACGCGCCCGTGGCGCTGACCGGCGCCGAGCGCGCCGTGCACGCGCTCTTGCTCGCGGGGCTGTCGGACGCCGAGATCGCGGAGCTGCGCGGCACCACGCGGAGCACCGTGACCAAGCAGGTCGACGCCGTGTTCCGAAAGATCGGCGTCCGCTCCCGCCGAGAGCTGATCGCCCGCAACCGCTGACACTCGCGCAGCGCTCAAGGGCTCCGTCATCGCCCCCGAGCACCTCGCGCCGTGAGGCTGGGCCTCAGCGGCACCCGGTGACGAGCACGCACCGCAAGCTACTTCCCGTAGCTGAGGAGCGCGCGCAGGCAGCGGGTGACGATCAGGCCCAGCATCGCGGCGCGTCCTCGCCAGTGGAGAACCGCTTTCCTCCTCAGAACACCATCACGGCGCCTTGGGCTGCGAGGGAAGTGATCGCGGCGAGGCCGAGGCCGAGGTGGGTGGCGGAGAGCGCTTGCATGGCGCCGAAGTCCTGGCGGCGATCGAGGCCGAACCACTCGTCGGCGTGGTTGATCGCGAGGCCGAGCAGCGCCTGCGCGATCACCAGGGTCGAGGTGAAGATGCGCAGGATGCGGTGGACGCGGATGCGCTCGCCGAGTGGGCCGGGCGAGTCGCCGACGTGCAGCGGGTCGGGCATGAACATGCCGAGCATCGAGGCGGTGACGTAGAGCGTCGTGGTCAGGCCGCCGGCGATCGCCTGCGGCCACACCGTGCCCTCGCAGTACTCGGGGAGCACCGCGTTGCCCTGCGCGCAGGGGGTCTCCTCGTAGCTGCCGCGGAAGCCGTAGCGATCGGAGAAGCTGATCGCGCCGAACACATTGGCGGTCGTCATCGAGAGCACGGCGGCGACGCCGAGGCCCGTCATCCAGTCCGCCATCGTGCGGCGGATCCCGAGGCTGCGCGCGGTCTGCGCGTCCTCGTCGGCCGCGAGCAGCGCCGTCTCGAGGACGGCGGGCGCTGGAGCGGGCATCGCGAGCGACAGCGAGGTCGCGCGCGCCCGCGGCAGCTCGGGCGCCGCTTGCGCGGAGGCGAGCGGCGCGGGCGCGAGGATCGAAGCGAGCGCGAGCGGAAGCGCGAGGGCGTGGTTCACGGGAGCTCCTCTCGACCTCCTGCCGATCAGAAGAGGAGCAGCGAGTTCGCCGCGTTGATGCCGAGGGTCGCGACGCCGAGCGCCATGTGCCCGCCGGCGAGCGCCTGCATCGTGTCGAAGTCCTGCTGCTCGTCGAGCCAGCCCCAGCGCACCGAGTTCGCCAGGAAGAACCCGCCGGCGGCCTGGAGCACGCCCATGCCGAGCGCGATCCAGCGCGTCGTCTCGTACACCCGCCAGTCGCTGTCGTGGCGCGCCGCCTGATCGAAGTCGATCTGCGTCGAGACCGCGAACGACGAGACCAGGAGCGTGGCCGAGGTGCCCGCCGCGATCGCGTGGGCCCACGGCGTCTCCTCGGCGCAGTAGCCCAACACCGCGTCGTTGGTCGCGCACGCGGTCTGGTCGTACGCGTCGTTGAAGCCGTACTCGTCGCCGAACTGGATGAACCCGAGCACGCCGGTGACGGCGAGCGCGAGCGTGGTCGCGACGTTCAGGCCGCGCGTCCAGTCCATCAGGGTGTAGTTCTGTCCGATCTGCTCCGCAGTCGGCTGCGGCATGCCGTAGTCGTAGTCGACGTCGAGATCTGCGGAGGCCTCGACCTGTGCGATCTGCACGGGGAGGAGCGACGGCACAGCGGGAGCCGGGGCTTGCAACGCGAAGCCCCAGACGGGAGTGGCGAGGGCGAGGGCGATGAGGGTCTGCATGCCCGAGAGTCATCGACGCTCGCACCTCGGCATCAACTGGGGCGATCGCGTGCAACCTCGCGAAAGACTTGGGTATTGTGACGTCCCGCCGCAGGGTCTGGGCGTGCGGACGAGGCGCGATCGGGGCACCTGCGGCGCGTGCGCCGCAGGTGGACGATCAGTGGCCGCGAATAAAAATCGGCTCGCCCGCTCCGGTCGCTTCCGTCCGCGCGCGAAGCGCGCGCTCCCGTACGCGCCCTACGGGGCGAGCACTCCTGGCCCTCGGATGATCGCGCGGACGGTGGTGTAGTCGCGCTCGGCGATCGAGCCGGTGCGCACGCAGCGGATGTGACCCTCGGGATCGACGAGCGCGTGGATCGGGATCGTCGCGCCAGCGTCGAGGCCGAGCGACGCGACGAGGCCCTCGAGCCCGTCGGGATCGACGATGCGCGAGGTCGAGGGGGCATCGGGATGGAGCGCGTGGAACGCCGAGACCTCGCCCTCGGTGCGATCGACCGAGAGGAAGAACGTCTCGATCGCCGCGTCGTCGGCCGCGAGCCGCTCACGCCACCGCGCGATCAGCGGCATCTCCTCGACGCACGGCTCGCACCACGTCGCCCACACGTTGATCCAGCGCCAGCCCGAGGTGGGCGCGCTCTCGCCCTCGAGCGGCGGGAGCTCGAGCATGCGGCCCTCACCGGCAGGCGCGGAGACGTCGCAGAAGCGCGCCGCCGGATCCTCCTGCCGCGGCGCGACCGCCTCGACGCGCGAGGGCAGCGCCTCGGGCTGGCCCTCGGGTCGGATGTCGGCGTCGTCGTCACCGCAGCCGTGCAGCACGACGGCGACGAGCGCGAGCAGCGCGGGGAGTAGCTTCACAAGACGCAATCGATCCATGCGACGAACGCGCTCCGGTTGAGGTCGGCGGGCTCGCACACGGCGTCGTCGCCGCTGCGCTGCCACTGACAGAAGCTGGGGTCGAGCTGCGCGTACTCCTCGCCGAGCCAGAGCAGGCCGACCTGACGGTCGAGCTCGGGGTCGTGGAAGGTCTCGCGCAGGTGGCTCATCACGATCTCGGCGCGGCCGCGCGACAGCTCGCGGTTCGTCTCGACCGAGCCCTCGGGCGAGGCGCGCGCGACGACGAAGAAGTACGACGCCCCGCGGCGATCGGCGAACACGCGATCGACGAGCTGTGCACTGTCGGGGCCGAGCTCGCTCGAGGACTGCTCGAACTGGATGATCCCGCCGCGCTCGCGCATCGGCAGGAAGAGCGCGTTGAAGTCCTCGCCGCTCATCGTCGCGACGCTGCGCGCGTCGGCGGGCTGGCAGCCGCGGCCGCTGCCGCCGATCAGGCCGCAGCTCGTGAGCACGCGCCGCAGGATCTGGCGCAGCTGCGGCGTGCAGTACGCCTCGTCCGCCGCCGAGGCGGTCGCGACGGTCGGCACGTCGGTCGCGGCGAGCTCGGCCTCGGCCTCGACCAGGCGCGCCTCGGCGCTGTTCTGCCAGGAGCTGATCAGGAGAACGGGGATCAGCAGCGCGACGAGCGCGAGCACCCCGACGAGCACCATGCGTCCGGTCTTCATCGTGCGCTCCTCTGCCCGGCCTCTGCTGCGGGCCCTCGCTCGAGCAGCCGCGCCACCGTCCAGTCGAGCCCGAGGTCGGTGTCGGCGTCGCACACGCGCGTGTCGCCGACGTAGACCTGCGGCGTCAGGACCGGCAGCTCGTTGGTGACGGCCCAGCGCAGCGCGAGGTTGAGGCGCGCGCGCACGCGCGTCGATCCGATGCACGAGCGCAGCGCGGGGAAGCGCTCGCTGGCCATGCGCGCGGCGGCCGCGGGATCGTGCTCGGTCGCGGTGCGGATCGCCTCCTGGTTCTCGAAGGCCCACGCGAGCACCTCTTCGGCGTCGTCCTCGGCGCAGAGCACGGCCTCGGAGATCGCGCAGGCGCCGGGGTGGATCGCGCGATCGACCATCCAGTTGCAGGCGTCGTCGAGGGGGAAGAGGAGCGCGCGGCGGCTGACCTGCGAGGCGGCATCGAGGCCGGCGAAGCGTCGCTCGAAGCCGCGACACGCGGGGCAGAGCGGATCGAGCACCTCGATGACCTGGACGTCGCGAGTCTGCGGCCCGAGCGCGACGAGCGCCGAGGCGGCGTTGCCCGGCGCGGGCAGGGTGCCGCACGCGCCGAGGTACTGCTCGAACGAGGGCGCGCCCGCGGCGTAGGCGACGACCGGGACCACCACGAACGCGACGCCGAGCGCGACCGCGGCGGCGAGCACGCCCCAGCCGACGGGCTCACCCGCGCTCGGATCGGCGGAGCTCGGACCTCTGGGCGTACGCCCGCGCGGCTCGACGGGTGCGACGCCGACGCGGCGATCCATCTCGCTGGCGGTCGCGAGGCGGCGCGCTTGCTCGGGGCTCGCCTCGAGGGTGTCGGCGTGGCCGAGCGCGTAGGGGCTCTCCTCGCGAACGGTCTCGTCGGCGGGGATCACGGTCTCGGCGCTGGTCTGGGCGGTCTTGCCGCGGGCGGCGATGCGCGGGGCGGGGCCGAGGCG
>JALYRN010000766.1 GCA_030855295.1 Myxococcota bacterium
CCTGGCGTGCGACTTGCGAATCGAGGCCGGGGAGCCGAGCGATGAGCTCTCGCGCCGCGCGCGAGGGGATCGCTTGGCGCAGAACGCCGCAGGGCGGGGAAAAGCGTGGCGAAGAAGACCACCGACGAGAATCCAACGTACGAGCGGGGGCGCGGGCGTGATGCGTCGCGCCCGAGCGAGATCCCGCTGCGCGGCTGGAAGGACATCGCGCTCCGCGTGAAGTCGCAGATGGAGGAGGACCGCATCACGCTGATCGCGGGCAGCGTCGCGTTCTACACGATGCTCGCGATCGTCCCGACGCTGATCGCGCTCGTCACGCTCTACGGCCTCGTCGCGGATGCCTCGGACGTGCAGACGCAGATCACGAGCTTGTCGGGTCTCTTGCCGCGCGAGGGCCGCGTGATCGTCGCCGACCAGCTCTCGGCGATCGCGTCCCAGGGCAGCGCACGGCTCGGGCTCGGGCTCCTGATCTCGATGGTGGGCGCGCTCTGGGCGGCGTCGGGCGGGATGTTCGCGCTGATCCGCGCCGTGAACATCGCGTACGGCGAGCACGAGAACCGCAGCTTCCTCCAGCTGCGCGCGCTCGCGATCGCGCTCACGATCGGCGCGCTCTTCTTCGCGGCGCTCGTCGTCTTCGCGATCGGGATCCTGCCTGCGATCTTCGCGTTCGTCGGGCTCGGTGACGAGGTGCGGATGCTGCTCGATCTCGGGCGCTGGCCGATCCTCGCACTGCTCGCGACCGCCGGTCTCTCCGCGATCTACCGCTACGCGCCGTGCCGCACGAAGGCGAAGTGGAGGTGGGTGACGTGGGGCGGCGCGATCGCGACCGCGCTGTGGCTCGCGATGACGGGGCTCTTCTCGATCTACGTGTCGAACTTCGGCAGCTACAACGAGACGTACGGTGCGCTCGGTGGCGTCGTCGTGCTGATGCTCTGGCTCTACCTGACGGCGCTCGCGATCCTGCTCGGCGCAGAGGTCGACGCCGAGATGGAGCACCAGACCGCGCACGACAGCACCGTCGGCGAGCCCGCCCCGATGGGCGAGCGGGGCGCGGAGATGGCCGACACCCTCGGCGAGTCGCACGTCTGACGACACCGGTTCTCCACCGGCAGGGACGCGCCGCGATGCTGGCCCTGATCGTCACCCGCTGCCTGCGCGCGCTCCTCAGCGACGGGAAGTCGCTTGCGGTGCGTGCTCGTCACCGGGTGCCGCTGAGGGCCAGCCTCACGGCGCGAGGTGCTCGGGGACGCTCCGCCGGCATGGGGGAGCTGAGCTCACGCCGGGGGACGTGCGATGCCGACCAGGCCCGGACGCACCGGCAGCGGGAGCGCGAGCGTGGTGTCGCGCAGCGCGCTGACGTCCCAGCGCGATGCCGCGAGCAGCGCGCGGGTGTCGCGGGCGGGATCGCAGCCGCCGAGCAGAGCGCTCCACGCGGGGCGCACCGCGCGCTGCAGCGTCCGGAGCGATCCGGCGGGCGCGGCGACGTGCTCGGCGAGGAGCAGCGGCGCGCCGGGCTTCAGCAGGCGCCCCGTCTCGGTCAGCACTGCCGCGACGTCGCGCACCGAGCACAGCACGAACGTGAGCACGACGGCGTCGAACGAGTGCGCATCGAGCGGCAGCGGGCGCGACGCGGAGGCGGTCAAGAGCGCGTGCGGCCGTCCCCACGTCTCGAGCCGTCCGCGCGCGCGATCGGCCAGGCCCTCGCTGGGCTCGACCGCGATCAGCTCGTCGACCGCGTCCGGATAGAACGGGAGGTTCGAGCCGGTGCCGAATCCGATCTCGAGCACACGCCCCTGCGCGCTCCGCAGCAGCTCCGCGCGCACGTCGTCGACGCCATGCATCGCGTGATCGAGCAGCCGCCCCATCACCTCGCGCTCCCAGACCCGCTGGACGACCGTCACCGTGCTTACGGTTACCATGCGCGCACCCAGGTGCGATGCGCGGAGGTGCGATGCGCTCGACGCTCGCACCAAGGAACGGAGGACTGATGACCGAGCGGATCCGGATCGCAGACGACGTCGATGGTGAGCTCGCGACGCCCGCGGGCGACGGGAAAGTGCCGGGGTTGATCGTCGTCCACGAGTTCTGGGGGATGAACGACGACATCCGCTCGATGTGCGATCGCTTCGCGGGCGAGGGCTTCCTCGCGCTCGCGCCCGACCTCTATCACGGCGAGAGTGCGACCGACGCGAGCCAGGCCGCGATGCTGATGCAGAAGCTCTCGACGTCGGCGGCGATGCAGGACGTCAAGGCAGCGGTCGCGCGGCTGCAGCAGGATCCGCGCTGCAACGGGAAGATCGCGATCACCGGCTTCTGCATGGGCGGTGCGATCGCGTTCGCGGCGGCGACCAGCGTCGAGGGGCTCGCGGTGGCCGTGCCGTTCTACGGCATCCCGATCCCCGGCTACTTCGATGCCACCAAGGTGAAGTGCCCGATCCAGGCCCACTTCGCGAAGCAAGATCAGTTCGCCGACGCGGGCCGCGCGGCGGCGTTCCGCGACGAGGTGCACGCGCACGGCGGCTCGATGGAGCTGCACGTCTACGATGCCGGCCACGCCTTCATGCGCGAGAAGGATCCGTCCGCGTACGACGAGGCGAGCGCGAAGGCGGCGTGGCCGCGCGCGATCGCGTTCCTGAAGCAGCACCTCCAGGCACAACCGGAGACGTGAACCTTCAGCGCACGCCCGCCGAGAGCAGCACCTCGCCGAAGAGCGGACGATCGCCGCGCGCGCGGACCGCGTCCATCGCGTGCAGCACGTCCTCGTAGGGGACGGTCGGGTCGGCCGTGACGATCACCTGATCTCCGGTCGACCCCGCGTCGCGCACCCGCTCCATGCACGCCGAGAGGGCGGCCCAGTCGTAGCGCCCGTCGCGGCGCGGGACGGCGGTCGCGAGCGCGCGCGAGGTGTGATCGCATCCGACGGAGACGTACCCGCCGGGGCCCGCGACGACGATTCCCGAGGCCGCGAGCGTGACGCTCACCGTCGGGGGCGCTCCTCGTGCGCCGCGCCGCGAGGTGTCACGCAGCTGGGCGTCGACCTGCGCGACGACCATCACCGACGCCGTCGTCGCGAGCAGGAACAGCAGCAGGTTCGTCACGATGTCGAGGAAGGGGACGATGTTCAGCTCGCCGTCGAGCCTGGCGTCGGCCTCGGCGCGGCGGGCGAGGGCACGGCGGACGCGGCGGGCGGCGTACAGAGGGGAGGCCATGGGCCCGTTCGACACCGGTGGACGGCGGGGGTTCCGCCGCGATACACGGACGTGTGGGAAATCCCGACTTCCGTGCGGTGCGCGACGCCTTCTTCGATCGCTGGCGCGAGCGCCATCCCGACGAGGCGAGCACGCTCGGCATCGCCGACACCCGCGGCAGGCTCGCGGATCCCTCGATCGAGTCGATCGAGGCCGAGGCCGACGACCTGCGCGCGACCCTGCGCGCGCTCGCCGCGATCGAGGGCGGCGCGCTCGAGCGCGAGGAGCGGCTGGATCGCTGGTCGATCGAGTCGTGGGCGAAGCACGAGGTGCGTCGCGTCCAGGACGGTGCGCACCTCGCGAACGTCGAGCTCGGGCTGATGCCCTACCACCTGCTGCGGCACTTCCTGGTGCACGCCCACGGCGAGGCGGCGTATCGCATCGCGAGCTCGCGGATCGCGGCGATGCCGCGCTTCCTCTCGGCGCACGAGCGCACGCTGGCGATCGGCGTCGATCGCGGCGCGCGCGCGCACGCCGGCACGACGGAGTGGATCGCGCTTCGCACGCTCCCCGTGATCGCGCGCGCGATGGAGACGCTGCCGAGCGAGCACTCCGAGCTCTCCCACGCGCGCGACGCGTGCGCCGCCGCCGGTCGTGCGTTCGAGGCGCACGCGCGCTTCCTCGTCGAGCGCGTGCTGCCGGTGG
>JALYRN010000767.1 GCA_030855295.1 Myxococcota bacterium
CGCCCTTGGCGATATCGGCATACGTGATCTCCTTGCCGCCGTACTTCTTCGCCGCGACCTTCGTGATCGCCGCCGTCGTGGTCGTCTTGCCGTGGTCGATGTGACCGATGGTGCCGACGTTGACGTGCGGCTTGGTGCGTACGAACTTTTCCTTGGCCATCGCGCGCTCGCTCCTCTTCCCTATCCAGCCAACGATTAAGGTCTCAGCCCAGGATGAGAATCGAACTCACGACCTCCTCCTTACCAAGGAGGTGCTCTACCTCTGAGCTACCTGGGCGGCGTAAATCAACGAACGAATCGAGAGCGGGAGACCGGGTTCGAACCGGCGACGTTCAGCTTGGAAGGCTGACGCTCTACCAACTGAGCTACTCCCGCGAGCAGCAGTAACCGAGTTTGCTGGTGTGGACTTGGAGGGTGGTGGATTCGAACCACCGAAGGCTAACGCCGGCAGATTTACAGTCTGCTCCCTTTGGCCACTCGGGCAACCCTCCGGGATCACCGTTGAATTCCGTGTCTCTGATGCTGGCGAACTGATCGTCTGCGAACCTGATCGTCTGGCGAGCCGCGTCGAGCTGACGGTGGGACTCGAACCCACGACCCCCTGTTTACAAAACAGGTGCTCTACCGATTGAGCTACGCCAGCAGGCCTCGTCG
Source organism: Myxococcota bacterium (assembly GCA_030855295.1). Lineage (GTDB taxonomy): Bacteria > Myxococcota_A > Polyangia > Polyangiales > Sandaracinaceae > Sandaracinus. The sequence goes on from JALYRN010000767.1 coordinate 655, forward strand.
TTTCCGTGGAAGCTCCCGCTGGCGGACGCTTCCTGTACCCTTTGGAGAGGAGCGCAGAACGGACCTCTCCACCCGCGCGGAAACGCGAGGGCGCGTTATGTACGGCGGGTCCGGCGGGCTGTCAAGCGAGATCCTCGCGCCCGGGTACGCCCCTTGCTGATGGGGTCCGCTGGTGGGGGTGAAGTACGCGGAATGCTTACGGATTACGCGTCGGGAGAGGTCGCGGAGGCGGCCGTCGACGTGGGCGGTGCGGGCTCGGCGGGAGCACCGAGGGCGCGGGCGCGCTCCTCTTCCTCGGACGGCTCGGGCATCGGCACTGCGGGGCCGAGCAGACGCTGACGCGCCTGATCGAGCTCGGCGCGGGTGCGCTCGACCCACTCGGAGCGGACGCCGGTGCGCTCGACCATCAAGAGCGTGAGCTCCCAGTACCGGATCGCGTGACGGACCAGCGGGCGGACGCGCTCGGCGAGCTGCTGCCGGTACTCTCGGCGATAGACCTCCAGCGCGGCAGCGGTCATCTCGCGGGACGGCGGCGGGACCGTCGCCTCGGTGATCGCGAGGTAGAGGCGCTCGTACATCGCACCGACGCGATAGCCCGCCGCGGCAGCCCACCGCGCGTCGGTGTGGCGCATCGTGTCGAAGTAGGCGCGCTGCGCCTCGAGCAGCAGCTGGGCTCGGCGGTCGAGGACATCGCGCTGCTGCGCGACGTCGGCGTCCGGCAGGACCAGCTCCTCGGAGCGGGCGCGGATCGTCTCGGCGAGCACGAAATTGGCGGCCGCCGCGAAGAATTCGTCTGCGATCGCCTCGTCGCCCTGGCGCGTGCGGTAGTAAGACAGTGCGTCGCGCGCCGCGCGCTCGGCCTCGTCGATGCGCGCGAGCCCGAAGAGCGACTGCGCGCGGCGGGCCATCGACTCGATTCGCTCGTCGCTCCGGAGATCGTCGCGGTCGAGGAGGAGCGCGGCGGACTCGAGCGCGGGCTCCCATCGCTCGAGATCCACGAGGGCAGTCGTCATCTGGAAGCGCGCGTGCTTCGCGTCGGGGGAGTCGGGGGTGGTCGCGAGCAGGAGAGAGTAGCGCTCGACGGCTTCCGCGAGCTCGCCGGCGTTCTGCAGGCACAGCCCGGCGTTGTAGAGCGCGGGCGAGACGAAGCGACTGCTCGGGAACTGCGACGCCAGGCGATCGTAGAGCACGACCGCAGGCCCGCACTCGCCGCGCTGGCTCAGCGCGTATGCACGCTCGAAGAGCTGGCTCGCGTCGTAGGAGTCGAGCTCGAGCTCCCCGCCCGAGGTGCGTCGCGCGACGATGCGAGTCTCCTCGAGCTCGAACGTGCCCAGGCTGCGCGGGGTCGGCCGCGAGGCGCCGCACGCGGCGAGGACGGTGAGCGAGAGGAGGGCGAGCAGCGCGCGTGCGGTCATCGAGGAGGACCTCCGTATCGCCGGCGGACACCGCGGGCGCAGGAGGGTTCCCGGTCGACCGAGTATGGGGCCCGATCGAGCGGAGCGGGAGCGTAACAGCGTAACCGGAGGTTGCGGTCGCATGCGTAACGCAGGGGGGTGATCGTTACGATCCGAGGGATCCGCTTCTTCCCTCGAGCTCGCGATCTCCTGTGTTTCGCGGAATCCAGGGCGAACCGCGCGATGGCACGGAGGGTGCTCAAGGGGCGTCCGACGGCGGGGCGAGGGGCCACGGAGGCGAGCGGGCGAGACGCCCACGCCGCCGAGGCTCGGGGGCTCTCTGCATTCATCACGAAGGACGCGGACGATGACGACGAACGGGATCGACACGGCGACGGCGAAGCAGACGGCGGAAGAGTGGAGCGACGAGACGCTGCTCGCGCGGATGCTCCTCAAGGAGCACCTCGGCTGGAAGGAATTCCACCGCCGCTTCGATCGGCTGGTCTATCGCTGCATCCACAAGGTCACGAGCCGATTCCCGGCGTCGCTCTCGAGCGAGGACGTGCGCGAGATCTACGCGCAGTTCCTGCTGGGGCTCACGCGTCGCGACATGCACAAGCTCCGGACCTTCGATGCCGAGCGCGGCAACAAGCTGAGCTCGTGGGTCGGCATGCTCGCGACGAACGCGGCGTGGGACTACCTGCGCACGGTCGCGCGGCAGCCGCAATGCACGGAGCTCTCGGACGCCGAGAGCGTCGGGGAGATCGACTCGGATCCCTACGAGAAGCTGCTCGAGAAGGAGCGCTGGGGGCGCATCGACGCGACGCTGCGCTCGTTCTCGGCGAAGGATCAGGTGTTCGTGCGTCTCTACTACATGGACGGCCTGAGCCCCGAGGAGGTCGCGGAGGAGATGCGGATCTCGGTGAAGACCGTGTACTCCAAGAAGCACAAGATCCGCTGCCGCCTGCAGCGCATGCTCCAGCCGATGATGGACCAGGCGGCCTGATGGCGGATGATCGAGAGGCGCGCGCGCTCTATGCTGCGCGGCCGTGCAGCCCATCCTCGGTCCTGCGATCGTCGTCGGCGCGTACCTGATCGGATCGATCTCGTTCGCGCTGATCGTCGCGAAGCGCAAGGGGATCGACCTCTACGCGGAGGGGAGTGGGAATCCCGGCGCGACGAACGTCGGGAGAATCGTCGGGAAGAAGGAAGGCCGGATCGTTCTGGTCCTCGATGCGCTCAAGGGAGTGCTGCCGTATGCGGCGGCACGGCTCGCGCTCGGAGGGGACGATCCGTGGGCCGCGGCGGCGGGCGCGGCGGCGGTGCTCGGGCACTGTTTTCCGATCTGGCATCGACTGCGCGGGGGCAAGGGCGCAGCGACGGCGGGCGGCGTGATGTTGGTCGCGGAGCCGGTCGCGGGAGCGTCGGCGATCGTCGCGTACGTCGCGCTGAAGAAGGCGACCAAGCGAGCGAGCGTCGGATCGCTCGCGGGCGCGCTGCTCGGTGCCGGCCTCGTCGTCGGGCTGCGCGGGTGGGGTGAGCCGGTCGCGCTGATGGCGGTCGCGATCGCCGTGATCGTGTGGGCGCGCCACGCCGACAACCTCGTGCGGCTGGCGCGGGGGAAGGAGCCGCCTTCGTGATGCGGATCGCGCTGCTGCTCGTGCTCGCGGTGATCGCGAGCGCGTGCGGTGGAACGCGCGCGACGTCGCGGATCGTGCGGAGCGCTGCCGACGAGGAAGAGGTCGCTTCGATCGGCGAGGCGTCGCTGACGATCGTGCCGCGCGCGAGCGAAGGCCGCACCTGGATGTCGCTCTGGATCGACGCGGGGTCGCGCGACTCGACGC
>JALYRN010000104.1 GCA_030855295.1 Myxococcota bacterium
GGGCCGCCGGGGATGCGGTCGCCGGCATCGCGCGTCCGACGTGGCGTCGCGCCGGCGAGGACGCGCTCGCGCCCGCGCTCGAGGCCTCGATGCTCGACTACCCGCACGTCCCCGAGCGCTCGGTGTTGTTGCCGGCGCGGACGCGGCTGGTGCCGGTCGCGCTGCGCTCGCTCGCGGGACAGCGCTGGCGCGTCGGCTACGTCGAGGGCACCGGCGACGAGGTCGCGTCGTCGCTGACCGAGGCCGGCATGGACGTCGTGCCGCTCGAGCTCGCGAGCCTCGGCGGCGACCTGTCGGGCTACGACGCGATCGTCGTCGGCGTGCGCGCGTTCAATCGATGGCCCGAGCTCGACGCGCGGCACGCCGCGCTGATGGCTTACGTCGAGCGCGGCGGAACGCTGATCGTGCAGTACCAGACCGTCAACCGGCTCGAGTCGCTGCGCGGTCCGATCGGGCCCGCGCCGCTGACGATCGGGCGAGGGCGCGTCACCGATCAGAACGCCGCGGTGGAGCTGCTCGCGCCCGAGCACCCTGCCCTGCGCACGCCGCACGAGATCGGCCCCGCCGACTTCGAGGGCTGGGTCCAGGAGCGCGGCCTCTACTTCGCGGAATCGTGGGACGCCGCGTACACACCGCTGCTGCGGATCGCCGATCCCGGCGAGGAGCCCGCCGACGGCGCGCTGCTGGTGGCGGCGCACGGTGAAGGTCACTTCGTGTACGCGGGGCTGTCGTTCTTCCGGCAGCTGCCGGCGGGCACCGCGGGCGCGTACCGGCTCTTCGAGAACCTCGTCGCGCTCGGCACGCCGTCTTCGCAGGCATCGAGCTCGGACGTCGCGATCACCGCGCCGCTCCGTGCGACGCCAGATGCGCGCGCGATCGATGAGCAGGACCCGCCGCCGTTCGGCACCTGGCGCGGGATCTACCTCGGCGTCGCGTGGCTGCTGGTGGGGTTCATGGTGCTGTTCTTCTGGCTGAGCCGACGCTTCGGATGAGCGCCGCCGACTGGGCCGTCCTCGTCGGGACGCTCGGCGTGATCGTCGCCTACGGCCTCTACAAGAGCCGGGGCGTCCAGAGCGCCGAGACACACCTGCGCGGCGGGCGCGAGCTCGGCTGGGTGACGGTCGGGCTGTCGGTGATGGCGACCCAGGCGAGCGCGATCACGTTCCTGTCGGGGCCCGGACAGGCGTTCACCGACGGCATGGGGTTCATCCAGATCTATCTGGGCCTGCCGCTCGCGATGATCGTCGTGTCGGCGGTGATGGTGCCGGTCTACTTCCGGCTGCAGGTCTTCACCGCGTACGAGTACCTCGAGCAGCGCTTCGATCTGCGGATGCGGCTCGTCACCGCGAGCCTCTTCCTGCTGCAGCGCGGGCTCGCGGCGGGCATCACGATCTACGCGCCGGCGATCCTGCTCTCGTCGGTGCTGGGATGGCCGCTCGGGCTGACGAACGCGATGATCGGCGTGACGGTGATCGTCTACACGGTCACCGGCGGCTCGCGCGCCGTCAGCCAGACGCAGAAGCAGCAGATGGCGGTGATCCTCGTCGGGATGCTGATCGCCGCGTGGATCCTGGTGGATCGGCTGCCGCCCTCGGTCGGCCTCGGCGATGCGACCGCGCTCGCGGGCGCGACCGGCCGCATGGACATCATCGACTTCGAGTTCGATCCCACGACTCGATACAACGTGTGGTCGGGGCTGCTCGGCGGGTTCTTCCTGGCACTCTCGTACTTCGGCACCGACCAGTCGCAGGTGCAGCGCTACCTCGGCGCGTCGTCGGTGAGCGCGAGCCGCATGGGGCTGCTCTTCAACGCGGTGCTCAAGATCCCGATGCAGTTCGGGATCTTGTTCGTCGGGATCCTGCTGTTCGCGTACTACGTGTTCCATCCGTCGCCGATGCTCTTCGACGAGCCGCTCGCGGCGCGCCTCGAGGCATCGCCCGCCGCCGCGGAGCTGCACGTGATCGAGGCGGACTGGGACGCGGCGTGGGAGCGACGGCGCGACGCGGCCGAGCGCTTCGTCGCGGCGCGCGGCACCGAGCTCGAGGGCGAGCGCCGCGCCGAGCTGGTGAGCGCCGTCGATCAGAGCGCGTCGATCCGGCAGGAGGCCCGCGTGCTCGCGGCGCGCACGGTGCCCGACGGCGATCACGAAGACACCGACTTCGTGTTCCTCCACTTCATCCTGCACGCACTGCCGGCAGGACTGATCGGTCTGCTGCTCGCGGTGCTGCTCTCGGCGGCGATGTCGTCGACCGCCAGCGAGCTCAGCGCGCTCGGGACCACGACCACCGTCGACTTCTATCGTCGCCTCCTCCGGCCGAACGCGACCGACGCCGAGTCGCTGCGGGCGTCGCGCGTCTTCACGGCGATGTGGGGTCTCGTGGCGCTCGCGTTCGCGAGCTACGCGTCGCTCTTCGAGAACCTGATCGAGGCCGTGAACATCCTCGGATCGATCTTCTACGGGACGATCCTCGGCATCTTCTTGACCGCGTTCCTGCTCTCGCGCGTCGGCGCGCGCGCCGTCTTCTACGCCGCGATCGTCGCGCAGGCGCTCGTGCTCGCGATGTTCGCGCTCAGCGAGATCGCGTTCCTCTGGTACAACGTCGTCGGCTGCCTCGCGGTGCTGATCCTGGCCCCGCTCCTCCAGCGGATGCCGCGCTTCCGGGCCGCGTGATACAAGCTCGGCGGCGTGCCCTCGCTCCCTCGCGCCCTCGCCCGGCTCCGGCAGCTCGGTGACTCGTCGCGCGCGCTCGCGGTGCTCTCGACGATCTTCCTGCTCGCGTCGGCGGTCTTCCTCTACACCGCGTTCCGCACCGACCAGGTCTCGATCCGGATCAGCGCGGGCGATCAGCGCGGTCGCCGCGCCGAGGTCGCGCGCGCGCTGCGCGTGGAGGCGGAGCGCCGCGGGATCACGATCGAGCTGCTGCCCTCGGCGGGCTCGGAAGAGGCGCTCGCGCGCGTGCAGCGGCGGGAGCTCGACGCGGCGCTGGTGCAGGGTGGGCTCGAGAGCGCGCCCGACGTGCGCGAGGTCGCCGCGCTCACGCTCGAGCCGCTCCACCTGCTCGTGCGCTCGGGCTCGGAGATCTACGATCTCGAGGATCTGCGCGGCTGCCGTGTGAACCTCGCGCCGCCGCGCAGCGGGACGCGGCGGCTCGCGCTCGACGTGATGCACCTCGCGCGGCTGCGGCCCGAGCGCGACTTCGAGGAGACGGCGTTCGGCTACCAGGAGCTCGAGGAGATGGAGCCCGCGCAGCTTCCCGACGCGATCTTCCACGTCTCCTCGATGCCCTCTCCGGTCGCGCGCTTCCTCGTGACGCAGCGCGGGTATCGGCTGCTGCCGCTGCCGATGGCGAGCGCGATCGCGCTGCGGAACGTGGCCGTCTCGCCGGGCACGATCCCGGCGTACACGTACGGCGCCGCGCCGCCGACGCCGCGCGAGGACGTGCCGACGCTCGCGACGCGGATGCTGCTGGTCGCGCACCGCGACACCTCCGACGAGGTGGTGCGGCGGCTGCTCGAGGCGATGTCGACCGACGACTTCGGCACGATGGCGCGCGTGCACCGCGGGGATCTCGCCGCGCTGCTCGAGCGCCCCGAGATGCAGCTCCATCCGGGCACCGTGGAGTGGCTCCGCCGCAACGACCCGCTGCTCACGCCGGAGCTGATGGAGGGCATCGAGAGCTTCCGCAGCTTCCTGGTGTCGCTGGTCGTCGCCGCGTTCCTGGGGCTGCGGTGGTGGCGGCGCACCCGGATGCAGGGCCTCGATCAGCACATGATCACGGTGTCGCGCATCGATCGCGAGGCGCTCGAGCTCGAGCGCGAGGCGCGCCTCGATCTCGCGAAGCTGATCGCGCTGCGGACGCGCCTGGGAGAGGCGAAGACGCTCGCGCTGGATGCGTTCTCGCGCGGCAAGGTGCACTCCGACGAGCTGCTCTCGAGCTTCCTGACGCACGTCTCGGACGTGCGCTCGCACCTGAACGCGATGATCCTCCACGAGCGCGATCGGCTCGAGAAGACGGCGCGCGCGCAGGGCAAGGACGAGGAGAGCGCGCTGCGCGAGCTGTGGGACGACGCCCTCGCGGAAGAGCTCGCGGATCGCGTGCCACGAGAGCCGCCGACGCGCGGGACGAAGCGCTCGTGACCGATGACACGCTCGGCGACGTGATCGCGCGAGCGATCGCGAGGCGGCGCGCGCTCCTCGAGCAGCTCGCGCGGCAGGACACGGACTGCGTGCGCCTCCTGCACGGCGTGATGGAGGATCGTCCCGGTCTCACGATCGATCGCTACGGCCCGGTGCTGCTCGTGCAGACCTGGCGCGAGCCGCTGGAGAACGGTGCGCTCGAGGTGATCCACGAGCGCGTGACGCGCGAGCTGTCGATCGAGCTCGCGCCCTGCTGGAACCACCGCGGTCCGTCGCGGCGCGAGGGCGTGATCGGCAGCGCGGCGGACGACGCGCGGCTCGAGGCGCCGATCGGACGGGAGCTCGGCGCGCGCTACGACGTGCGTCCGCGGCATCGCGGCCAGGACCCTCTGCTCTTCCTCGATCTGCGCGCGGGGCGGCGGTGGGTGCGCGGCGCGAGCGAGGGGCGCAGCGTGCTCAACCTCTTCGCGTACACCTGCGGCGTCGGCGTCGCCGCGGCGCTCGGCGGCGCGCGCGAGGTGTGGAACGTCGACTTCGCGGAGTCGGCCCTGTCGATCGGTCGGGCCAACGCGGAGCGCAACGGCATCGCGCCCGAGCGCTTCGCGACCCTGCACCAAGACGTGATCCCCGCGCTGCGCCAGCTCGCAGGGCTTCCGGTCAAAGGGCGCGGCGCGCGACGCCGCAGCTTCGCCACCCTCGCCCCGCGCACGTTCGACCTCGTGGTGCTCGATCCGCCGCGCTGGGCGCGCACGCCGTTCGGCGCGATCGACGTGGTCCGCGACTATCCGTCGCTGCTCAAGCCCGCGCTGCTCGCATGCGCGCCCGGCGGCGCGGTGCTCGCGACCAACCACGTGCCGACCGTCGACCTCGAAGACTGGCTCGCGGTGCTGAGGCGCACCGCCGAGAAGGCAGGCCGCCCCCTCGCGTCGCTCGAGGTGCTCGCGCCCGACCAGGACTTCCCGTCGCCCGACGCGCGCCCGCCGCTGAAGCTCGCGATCGCGAGGACCGCGACGTGAACCTGGTGCTGATCGAGCCGAGCGAGCTCGATGCCGAGCATCGCGCGGTGCTCGGCGGCACCCGCGCCGGCCACCTGATCACGGTGCTGCGGATCGCCGTCGGCGGCTCGGTGCGTGTCGGCGTGATCGACGGCGGCATCGGCACCGCGATCGCCACGCGCATCGAGGCCGGCCGCGTGACCCTGCGCTGCAGCCTCGGCGAGGTCCCGGCGCGACCGCGCATCGATCTCCTGCTCGCGCTGCCGCGCCCGAAGGTGCTCGGCCGACTCTACGCGCCGCTCGCGCAGCTCGGCATCGGCCGCTTGATCCTGAGCAACGCCGCGCGCGTCGAGCGCTTCTACTTCGACGCCCACCAGCTCGACCCGGCGTTCCGTCGCGCGCAGCTCCTCGACGGCCTCGCGCAGGCGCGCGACACCCGCGTGCCCGTGGTGTCGGTGCACAAGTCGCTGCGCGTGCTGATCGAGGACGAGCTCGACGCGCTCACCCCGAACACCCGCCGCCTGCTCGCCGATCCCGGCGCGCCGCTCGGCGTGCGCGACGCATGCGCCGAGCTCGCACCGAGCGAGCGCATCCTGATCGCGATCGGCCCCGAGGGCGGCTGGAACGAGTTCGAGCGCGAGCTGCTGCGCGCCCACGGCTTCACCGCGATAGGTCTCGGCCCCCGCACGCTTCGCAGCGACGTCGCCACCATCGCGCTGCTCGCGGTGGCATCCGACGCGATCGCGTCGCGATCGGCATAGGCGCACGAGGCCCGCTCGCGCGCGGTGGCGTGGCCCGCGACAGCGGGCGGGCGTACGATCGACGGGTGAGCCAGAGCGCCGACTCCCAGATCGCTCGCGTGGTCGCATCCCGTCCGGAGGTCGCCGCCGCATGGATCTTCGGATCGTTCGCCCGCGGCGACGCTCGGCCGGACAGTGACGTCGATGTCGCGATCTTGCTGGCGGACGCGAGCGCGACGGCGGCGACCCACCATCGCGCGCTCGGCGCGCTCGCGCTCGATCTCGAGCACGCGCTCGGCGGACGACGCATCGATCTCGCGGTGCTGGACGATCGCACGAGCCCCATCTTCGCGCACCGCGTGCTCGCGGAGGGTCGTCTCCTGCACGAAGCCGATCGCGAGCGCCGCATCGCCTTCGAGTGGCGCGCCAGCGTCCGCTACCTCGACTTCCGCCCCACCTGGGAGCTGGCCGCTCGCTCCGCGGCCGAGGGATTCCAGCGCTGGTTGGAGCGCGATCGATGAGCGAAGAGGAGATCCTGTCCAAGCTCGCGCTGCTGCGGGAGAACCTCGAGCGGCTCTCCCAGATCCCGCAAGCGAGCTACGACGAGTTCACCGCCGACTTCCGCAACCTCGACAGCGCGCTCCACCGGCTGCAGACGTCGATCCAGGCGCTGATCGACATCGGCAGTCTCGTCGTCGCGCGGCGAGGCCTCGGGGCGCCCAGCACCAGCCGCGAGATCCTCGAGCGCCTCGAGCGCGCGGGTGCGCTCCCGCCGGGCAGCACCGCGCGCTTCGGTCCACTCTTCGGGTTTCGCAACCGCGTGGTGCATCTCTACGATCGTGTCGACCCAGAGATCGTCTTTCGCATCCTCCGCGAGGACCGCGGCGATCTCGAAGCGCTGTCCAACCTGCTCGTCGCCGCGATCTGACGTCTGTCGACTCACTCCGCTACCGGCGTCGGATCGGTGTCGGTCGCGGCAGGCTGCGCGGCAGGCGCGGCAGGCTCTGCGCCGCCCGCGGCCGGGGCATCCGTCCCGCACAGCGGGACCGGCTGCAGCGCTCTTCTCGCGCGACGCTCGGCGGTCATCGCCTCGAGCTCGCGATCGGCCTCGAGGATGCGCTGCGGGATGTCTCCGAGCTGACGATCGATCGCCGCGCGATCCGCCGCCGGATCGGGCTCGACCGCGCGCGCGTCCGCGATGCGCGCGCTCGCATCCTCGCCGCACGACGGCACGTCCGCGACCCACTGCATCGGCCGGCCGAACGCCGTCTCCGCGACCACCCAGTAGGTGCGCCCCGCCTCCACGGTGCCACCGACCACGAACGCCGACGCGCCCACGAGCGCGTAGTAGCGGTGCGTTCCCGGAGTCGCCTCGAAGGTCGTCCACGTGCGCCCGCCGAGCTGCCCGAGGTACGCACCCCGCTCGTCGACCACGCTGATCACGTCCCGCTGCGCGCCGGGCACCGCGAGCACGATCCGCGCGTTCCCTTCCGATGGCGCCGCGATCTCGCGCGAGCTCGCGTCCCGCACCATCGCCCGCGGCCCACCACACGCCGCGACCGCCATCGCGAGCACCCCGATCGTCATTCCACGCGTCACGTCAGCCTCCATCTGCGTTCGCGGCTCCATAGCAAGCCACCCACGCCCCCGCACTGCGCGGCGCCGCGATGCGGTAGCCTTCGCCATGCGACTGGCCGTCCTGTTCGGTGTGTTGTCGATCGCGAGTGGCTGCTGCTTCGGGAGAGCGGTCTCGCCTGCGTGCCTCGAGGCCTGCGCCGCTGCCGCGGCGGACGACACCGCCCGTCTGCAATCGCTAGCGAGCGATCCCGCGGTGCTGACTTGCCAGGATCGAGACGGGTTCGGTCCGATTCATCACGCGGCCGCGCGCGGAGCTTCGTCGGCGGTCACGTGGCTCCTCGACCACGGTGTGCCTCTCGAGGCGCGTGGCGGCAACGAGAGGACCGCGCTCTACGAGGCCGCCAAGTACGGCCAGCTCGAGACCGCGACCTTGCTGCTCGACCGCGGGGCCGATCTCGAGACGCGCGGCTCGACCGGACATACGCCGTGGCTCGTCGCCGCCGAGCGCGGGCACCTCGCGGTCCTGGACCTATTGCTGGCGCGCGGCGCCGACACGTCCGCACTGATCCACTTCCACCGCGACTCGGTCGCGTGCCACCTCGCTCAGGGCACGGCCCAGGCGGAGGTCGTCACCTACCTCCTCGCCCACGGTGGTACCGCCGACATGCACGACGTCGACGGCTTCACCCCGCTGCACCACGCCGCGAACCCATTCGCTTCCCAGGAGCCCGACCGGACCGACACCGTCCAGCTCCTTCTCGATGCCGGCGCGAACCCGAACTCGACGACCCTGCGCGGCTCGACGCCGCTCGATGTGGCGAGGCATCGTGGGCGCGCGGCGATCGCGGCGCTGCTGGTCGCGAGCGGTGGCCGGAGCGCGACCGACGCGCGCCCGGACGAGCTCGTCCCGCTCACGCGGTCACTCACGCTCCCGGGCGTGGTGACGGCCTCGGGTGGCGCGAGCCCGGCGCCGATCGGGACGAGGTGCACCGTCCACGTCCGTCCGTCGACAGGGCAGAGCTTCAACTGTCATGTGACGGTCGACTGCGAGAACGGCGGCCACCTCTACGGCGACGCGAGCACGGGCTTCACGTACTGCGAGGATCGGCCGAGCGGCCTCCGCGCGTTCGACTGGGGCACCACCCCGAGCGACGGAGATCCTTCCGCCGAGCTCGACGAGACGGCACGACGCTTCTCGGTGGACGATGGCCTTCCGGGGCGCGAAGGCACGCACGTCCGCTTGGCCCTGGATCCCCCCGGGCCGCCCGCTCGCGCGGTCACCGCACCCGAGTGAGCATCGCGGGAGAGATCACGGCCGCTTCAGATCTTCGACGCGCGCGTTCGCTCGAGAGCGCGCTTCCCCTTCGACGACGAAGGGCCAGAAGTCGGTGCGGACCACGACGCCTCCGCGCTGATTCTTCGTGCGAAGGACGATCATCTGGCGCGTCTCGCTGCCTTCGATGATCAAGGGCGGCCGCTCGTCCGCGCGCTGACGGTAGCGCGCCAACCACCGCGCGGGGCGCGCCGACGAGCGATAGCCTCCGGCGTGCGCCTCGATCGGCGCGACGACGTCGTACCGGATCGTCGTGCGCGACTCGCCCTCGACGTCGACGAGGAGCTCCTCGGACGAGCGCGCTGCGCGACGCACTGCATGATGCTCTCGCAGTCGGCTCACCAGCGCCGCGAGCAGCGCGACGATCGGCGCCATGAAGAACGCCGAAACGACGAGCGCCGCGAGCCAGCGCGCCGACCGCACGCTGTGCTCGAGCGTCGTCGCGACCTGTCCCCCGACCGGATCGCGCAAGGCTCGCACCCGCTCGTCGACGATCGGGATGGCGTCCCCGGAGAGCACGACGAAGGGCCCGCGCACGTCCGCGCGCTCGACATCGCCGTCGCGTGAGACGAGGCTCACGCCGAACGTGTGGAACGGACCGAAGCCGCGCGCGGGGATCACCACGACCTCGAGCACCTCGACCTCGTGACCGCTCGCGAAGGTGCTCTCCTCCTCGACGAGCTCGCGGAGCGTCCGCATCGGCAGCTGGACGAAAATCCAACCCGCGACGACGACCGCGAAGGTCACGACGGCGATCCTTCGCCAGGTCTGCCAAAGGTACGCGCGCTGCAGACGGAGTGGTCGCGGGGGAAGGATCACCAGCGCGAGGGTATCGCGAACGCCGTCGTGGGTCGCTCGCCCGCGGCCCTTCAGCCGCGCACGACCAGCATCACGCCCGCGAGCGCGAGCGCGACGAAGACGCCCGCGCGGAACACCGGCACCGGGACGCGATGGTGCGCGATCTCGCCGAGCAGCAGCCCGAGCGCGCACGACGGGACGAGCCACGCCGAGAGCGTCATCGACGCGACGCTCACCTCGCCGCTGATCGCGAACGACGCGAGCAGCACCAGGTTCAGCGCCGCCCAGAGCACGCATAGCGTCGCGCGGTACGCGCCCTTGTCGTCGATCGCGCGGCTCGTCACGTACACCGCCATCGGGCCGCCGGTCGCGAACGCGCCGTGCACCACGCCGCCCGCGAACGCCATCGCGGTCTCGGTCAGCCGCGACAGCGGCGCCGCCGGCGTGCCGTCGCTCCGGCGCATCCGCCGCAGCTCGAGCACCGACACGACGATCAGGAACGCGCCGAAGATCCGCTTCAGCAGCGACGCGTCGGCGACCCGGAAGAGCGCGATCCCGAACGGCAGCCCGAGCGCCATCAGCGGCAGCAGGCGCCGCAGCAGGAAGCGCCAGTCGACCGCGCGCGCGTACCGCGACGCGAGCCAGATCGACAGCGCGAGGTTGAGCGGCACCAGCGACGGCAGCAGCGTCTGGATCGGCAGCAGGATCGAGCCGAGCGCGACCGCGATCAGCGTCGCGCCGAAGCCGAGCGCGGTCTCGACGGTGAACGCCGTCAGCACCACCAGCGCGAGCGCGGCGAGCATCGGCAGCGAGAGTCCGGGGATCGACGGCACGGCGGAAACGGCTCGGCGGCGGTCGCGAGATGCGCGTTGTCCCCCGACCCGCAGAGCACGTCAACGCGGCGCGCGCGGTGCGGCGCTCGATCTCGGGCTAGAGTTCGCGCGCATGAGCGACGATCCCAAGCCGCGGTCCGGCCTCTCGAGCGAGCCCACCTCCGCCGCGCTGCGTGTGCGGATCACGGCGGGCATCCTCTACGCGGCCGCGCGCTTCACGCCGGTGCCGCTGCTCGACGACGTGCTGCGCGAGCAGATCACCGGCTGGATGGTGCGCGCGACCATCCCGGGGTCGTTCCCGAAGAGCGGCATCAAGCCGCTCTGGGCCTCGGAGGACGGCTGCCTCGGCGGCTGCCTCAACGCCGCGCTCTGGCTGCCGATCAAGATCCTCCTCTTCCCGATCCGGAAGGTGATCGCGATCGCGCTCTCGGTGCGCTGGGTCAGCCGCGATCTCGCCGAGATGCTCCTGCTCGGTCGCGTGCTCGATCACGCGCTCGACGTCGGGCTGCTCCAGGACGGCCGCGACTCCGCCGAGCTCGCGCAGCAGAGCCGCGAGATCCGCAAGGCGTTCGACGTCGCCCTCAAGTCGACCGACACCGGCTTCCTCAGCGCGCTCATCGGCACCACGCTCGGCCCGCTCCGCGGCCTGGTCGCCGCGTCGATGCGCACGCTGCAGCGCTTCCGCCGCAGCGACGCGGAGGCACCGGCCCCCGAGGGCGGCGACAAGGCGGTGATCGAGGCGTCGGTCGGCCGCATCGAGGCGATGCTCGCGCAGCCCGAGGTGCGGCGCTTCCTGGCCGAGTTCGACGCGCGCGTCCTCGAGAACCTCGAGGTCCTCGCGAAGCGCCGCGGCGCCCTGCCCCCCGGCGGCGCCGACCCGCAGTCCTGATCGCCTGTCGTCAGTCGGCTCGCCCGCTCTCGAGGGCGGCGAGGAAGCTCTTCGCCCAGCTCGCGCTGGTCGTCGCGTGCACGCCCGCGAGCAGCTTCACGTGTCGCGCGATCCGCTCGTCGCGCTCCATCGTGAGCGCCCGCGCGAGATCCTTCGCCATGCCGTCGCAGTGGTAGGGGTTCGTCAGCAGCGCGTCCGGCATGCCCTCGGCCGCGCCCGCGAAGCGCGACAGCAGGAGCACGCCCGGATCGTCGGCGTCCTGCGCGGCGACGTACTCCTTCGCGACCAGGTTCATCCCGTCGCGCAGCGGCGTGACGAACCCGACCTGTGCCGCGCGGTAGAGCCGCGCGAGGTGCGCGCGTCCGTACGCGCGATAGAGGTACCGCACCGGCACCCAGTGCGCCTCGCCGTGCATGCCGTTGATGTGTCCGACGAGCGTCTCGATCGCGCGGCGCTGCTCCGCGTACTCGGGCACGTCGGAGCGCGACGGCACTGCGACCTGCACCATCGACACGCGCGCGTGCTGCTCCGGGAAGAGCTCGAGCATCCGCGCGAACGCCCGCAGCCGCTCGGGGATCCCCTTGGTGTAGTCGAGCCGATCGATGCCGAGCACGAGCTTGCGATCGACCAGCGACGCGTGCAGCTGCGCGATCTCGTCCGCGCTCACCTCGTCGTCCTCGGGATCTTCGAACGGCGCGGGATCGATCCCCAGCGGGAAGCACCCGGCGCGCACGACGCGATCGCCGATCCGCACCCCGCCGACCGTCGGCTCCGCGCCGCCGATCGCGCACGCGCACGCGACGAAATTCGCCACGTATCGCTGGGTGTGGAACCCGAGCAGATCGAACGCGAGGAGGCCGTCGATCAGCTCTCGCGCCCACGGGATCGTCTCGAAGAGATCGACGGGAGGAAACGGGATGTGCAGGAAGAACCCGAGCCGTTTTCCGACACGGCGTCGCCGCAGCCCCGCGCCCGCGAGCATCAGGTGGTAGTCGTGCACCCAGACCGTCGCGTCGGGCGCCGCGAGGCGCGCCGCGCTCGACGCGAACACCTCGTTGACCTCGACGTACGCGCTCCACTCCTCGTCGAGATAGCGCGCGCGCCCCGGCAGCCCGTGGAACAGCGGCCACAGGCTCCGGTTCGAGAAGCCGTTGTAGTAGAGGTCGAGCCAGCGCGGCTCGAGATCGAAGCTGGCGCGCTCGGGGGTGGTGCTGCGATCGAGCGCGAGCTCACGCGTGCCGCCGCGCGCTCGACCGCTCCATCCGAGCCACATCCCACCACGCGATGCCAGCGCCGGCTCGAGCGCCGCGACCAGCCCTCCGACGTTGCGCGCGCGCTCTCCTTCGCCGGGCGGCGCGCTGGGCGGCAGACGGTTCGAGAGCACGAGCAGCGAGGCGCCCGCGC
>JALYRN010000768.1 GCA_030855295.1 Myxococcota bacterium
GAAGAGCGCGTCGATCCGCCGCCCGGTCGGACGCGCCCCGCGCTGCACGCCCTCGACGCGCTCGACGTGCGGAGCGTCGCCGGGCTGCTCACCGTCCAATCCATCCGAGCCGTCGCGCGGCAGCCGCGCGAGCGCGCGCACGCTCTTCGCCGCGATCGACGGCAGCGCCCCGTCCTCGATCGCCGCCGCGCGCGCCTCGGTCCACGCACGATGCGCCCGCGTTCCGTCGTCGACACCCGGCGTCGCGCGCAGCACGTCCTCGCTGCGCAGCCCGTCCGCCGGCTCGGCGTCGAGCTGCAGCGTCGCGGGATCCCACCACACCACGCCGAGCGAGCGATGCAGCCCCGGGCGCACCGACGTCACGCCCGCCGCCTCGGCGTCGAACGAGCGCGTGCGCACCGAGTCGTCGCCGAACTGCGGACATCCGGGCGCGCGCCCCTCTCCCTGCCGCCGCTCGCTCGCCTCGGGGTAGATCGCGCGGTTCAGCACCGCGAGCCAGCCCTCCTCGAAAGGCGCATCGCCGCACGCCGGCACCACCAGCAGATCGCGCGCGCGCGTCGCCGCGACGTACGTCACGCGCACGATCTCCGCCTGGTTCGCCGCGATCACCGCGTCCGCGCGCTCCCGCAGCTCGATCGGCTTCAGCTTCGCGAGCGGGAAGAACGCCTCGCGCCGCGTCGCGTCGATCGACCGATCCGCGAACCCCCCCGTGCTCGCGGTCGGATCGCACAGCACGACCACCGGGAACTCGAGCCCCTTCGCCTTGTGCACGGTCATCACGCGCACGCCCTCCTGGCCCTCTTCGCCCGACGGCGTCGCGTCGCCGCCGCCCTCGCCCCGCTCGGCCTGCGCCTCGAGCAACGTGGCGAACCCCCGGAACGACAGCGCGCCCCGCTGATCGAAGCGCCGCGCCATGTCGAGGATCCGCATCGCGCTCGCGAGCAGCTGCTCACCGCCGTGCGCGAGCGCGAGCGAAGCGTGCGCGCGCGTCGCATCGAAGAAGCGGGCGAACGTGTCGGCGATCGGATGTCGGTTGCGCCCGAGGTGCAGCTCCCGCAGCAGCGCGAGCGCCTCCGCCACCGGCCGCAGCGCGGGCTCGACCGTCGCCGGGTCGACCTTGCGCATCGGATGCAGCGACCCGACGCGGTCCCGATAGAGCAGCAGGTCCGCATCCGTCAGCGCCAGGAACGCGCCCCGCAGCGTCGCGTACACCGCGAGCGCGTCGTCGGGATACTCGATCGCCGCCGCCACCGAGCGCAGCCCGACGATCTCCTCGCGCTCGTGGAACGATCGCCCGAACGCCCACACGTGCGGCACGCGGCGCGCCTCGAGCCCACGCACGTACGGCTGCACCACGTCGGTCCCGTTCCAGCCCTGCTGCCGCCGGAACAGCAGGCACACGTGCCGAGGCGCGACCGGCGTCCAGAGGCCGGTCGCGGGATCGACCACCAGCCATCCGCTCTCCTGCACCAGCCACGCGACGAACGCGGCGACCGCGTCGGGCGTCGACGACTCGATCGCGCTCTTCGCGATCCGATCGGTTCGCTCGTAGGGCCGAGGGATCCCGAGCGCGATCACCGAGGGACGCCGCGGCTCGGGCTCGCGCCACTCGGTGAGCCCGACGTACTGCGCCTGCGTGCCCGGCGCCGCGAGCTCCATCGCCGGACCGAACGCCGCGTTCACCACCCGCTGGATCGCCGGCAGGCTGCGAAAGCTCGTCGTCAGGTGCAGCACCGGCACGCCGTGCCCGACCAGCTGCGCCTTCACGCGCTCGTACGTCGCGATGTCCGCGCGCCGGAAGCGATAGATCGACTGCTTCGGATCGCCGACCAGGAACAGCTTGCCGGGCGTCGGCCGCACCTGCGCCGGATCGCTCTGCCGCGGATCGTCCGACGAGAGCAGGAGCACGATCT
Source organism: Myxococcota bacterium (assembly GCA_030855295.1). Lineage (GTDB taxonomy): Bacteria > Myxococcota_A > Polyangia > Polyangiales > Sandaracinaceae > Sandaracinus. The sequence continues at coordinate 1,914 of JALYRN010000768.1, forward strand.
CCGCCTGCACCGGGTCGGTGTCCTGGAGCTCGTCGACGAAGAGATGCGTGAAGCGCGCCTGCAGCTCGCGCCGCACGCCCTCCTGCTCCACCAGCATGCGCCGCACCCCGAGCAGCAGATCGAGGAAGTCGAGCGCGCCGATGCGCCGCTTCAGCTCCTCGTAGCGCTCGACCATCGGCTGCAGATCACGGCGCAGGCACGCCGCGAGGTCGGCGTCCGCCTGCTCGAGGAAGCGCTCGATGCGCGCGCGCAGCGCGTCGCGACGCGCGATCACGTCGGCGCGCAGCACGCCCGGCGCGAACATCTTGCCGGTGCCCTTCCAGTTCCACTCCTTGCGCCGCAGCAGATCGGCGAGCGTCGCCTCGAGCCCGTCGTGATCGCGCGGCGCCGCGCGCTCGCGCACGCCGACGTCCGCGGCGAAGCGCGCCAGCGGGAGCAAGCTCTTCGCGCACCAGTCGCTCGGGTTGAGCGCGTGCTCCGAGAGCTCCGCCAGCTCGCCGATCTCGAGCATCACCGCGTCGACCTCCGCGTCGCGATCGAAGGGCTCACGCCGCCACGGCGCGTCGTGATCGCGATGCTCGATCAGCGTGCGCACCGCGTCGCGCAGCCGCTCGCGCGCCGTCTCCTGCTCGCGCGTCACCCGCCGCACCAGCCGACGAAGGCCCTCGCTCGGCGCGCTGAGCGCGCTCTCGAGCACCTCGCCGATCGCGCGCTCGATCAGCCCGCTCGTCTCGTCCTCGGCGAGCACCGCGAACGTCGGATCGACGCCCGCCTCGACCGGCCGCTCCCGCAGCAGATCCGTGCAGAACCCGTGGATGGTCCCGACCCGCGCGGTCTCGAGCTGCTCGAGCGCGCGCTCGCAGCGCCCCCGCTCCTCGTCGCTCGCCGCCTCGAGCCGCGCCGACTCGAGCGCCCCGCGCACCCGCAGCGTCAGCTCGCCGGCCGCCTTGTCGGTGAACGTCACCGCGACCACGCCCCGGAGCTCGCACGCGCCGCTGCGCAGCATCGAGACCAGCCGGGTCACGAGCGCCGTCGTCTTGCCGGTGCCCGCCGCCGCCTCGACCAGCAGCGAGCTCGCGTGGTCGTCCCGGATGCGCGCGCGCGCCGCCGCGTCGGCCGGCACCTTCACCGCCGCGCTCGCGAGCTCCGTCGTCGACGACCCGGTCACCGCCTCCTCCGAACCGGTCACGGCATCCTCCGCAGCGAGTCGAGCGTCACCAGCCGATCGCCTTCCTTGCGCTGCGTGCGGCGCCGCTCGTGCGGCCCGCACACCGCCGCGTAGTCGCAGAAGCTGCATGCGCGCTCGGTCGGCGCCGGCGGCAGGAACCCGGTGCGCACGCTGGTGTCGACCGTCTCGATCAGCTTCGTGATCGCCACGCGCGCATCGGCGTCGAGCGGCACCTCGACCTCGCTGTAGTGCCCCTTCTCCGTGCAGTAGTAGAGGCGCCCGCCCGACACCTCCTGCGCCGGGAAGATCGCCTCGAGCGCGAGCGCGTAGAGGATCGGCTGCAGCTTCTCGCCGCCTCCGATCCGCTGGCCCGGCTTGATCCACGCGCTGCCCGTCTTGTGATCGGTCGCGCGCAGCTTGCCCTCGCGCTCCTCCACGAGATCGATCGCGCCCCGCAGCGTCATGCCGATCGAGAGCGGCACCGGCGCGGCCCGGCTCGCCTCGTCGCGCTCCTCCCCCGCCGGGATCCCGAACGCGAGCTCGAACCGCGCCGGCACCCAGCTCGGATCGTCCGCCGCGCGGTGCAGCCACTCGCGCAGATCGCGCCGCACCGCCTCGAGCGTGTCCTCCCACACCCGCGGGATCGCCGGCGCGAGCTCCTCCGCCGTCGCGTCGGCGACCTCGCGCACGACCTCGTCGAGCAGCTCGAGCGCAGCGCCGAGCCCCTCGGGCCGCACCGGCAGCGCGCCCTGTGCGCGCAGCTTCGTCAGCAGGCGGAACTGCGCGGCGTGCACCAG
>JALYRN010000105.1 GCA_030855295.1 Myxococcota bacterium
CGCTGCGCTCGCGCGAAGGGCAGCGAGTGGTCGCGATGGACGAGGCGCGCCGGCTGCTGCGCGAGGCGCTCGCGCGCCCGACGGAGGCGCTCGCGCGTCCGAGAGAGGCGCGTGCGTGAGCTCCGGGGCGTGGCGCGCTCGGTCAGTCGTCTTGGCGTGACGCATCAGTCGCGGGCGGCGCCGAGCCGCCATGCTGTGGGCATGGAGATCTTGGTCGTGGGCGCGGGCGTCGCGGGTCCGACGCTGGCGTACTGGCTGGCGCGGTTCGGGCATCGACCGACGCTGCTCGAGCGCGCGCCGGCGCTGCGCACGGGCGGCTACGTCGTCGACTTCTGGGGCGCGGGGCTCGAGGTGGCCGAGCGCATGTCGCTCGTGCCGGAGCTCCGGCGCACGGCCTACGACGTGAAAGAGGTTCGGCTCGTCGGCCGCGACGGCCAGAGGGTGGGCGGCTTCTCGGCCGACGTCTTCGGGCGCCTCACCGACGGGCGCTGCCTCAGCTTGCGGCGCGGTGATCTCGCGAGCGCGATCTACCGCGCGCTCGACGAGCGCACCGAGACGATCTTCGGCGACGAGCCCGTGACGATCGAGGATGGGCCCGACGACGTGCGCGTCACCCTCGCGCGCGGCGGGGCGCGGAGCTTCGATCTGGTGATCGGTGCCGACGGCCTCCACTCGAAGGTGCGCGCGCTGACGTTCGGCGAAGAGGCGCAGTACGAGAAGTACCTCGGCTACGAGGTCGCAGCGGTGGAGGTCGAGGGCTACCGCCCGCGCGACGACGGCGTGTACGTGCTCCACACCGAGCGCGGACAGCAGATCGCGCGCTTCGCGATGCGCGGCGATCGCACGCTCTTCCTCTTCGTGTGGTCCGAGCCCGATGCGCGCCCGATCCCGCAGGACCTCGCGGGCCAGCGCGCCCGGCTGCGGGAGCGCTTCGGGAGCAGCGGCTGGGAGTCGGCGCGCATCCTCGACGCAGCGGACCAGAGCGACGACATCTACTTCGATCGCGTCAGCCAGATCCGCATGGACGCGTGGGCCCGCGGGCGCGTCGCGCTGATCGGCGACGCCGCGCACTGCGTGTCGCTCCTCGCCGGACAGGGCTCGGCGCTCGCGATGATCGGAGCGCTGGTCCTCGCGGGCGAGCTGAAGGAGGCCGGCGGCGATCACCGCGCCGCGTTCGCGCGCTACGACGCGCGCCTGCGACCGTTCATCGAGGGCAAGCAGCGCGCGGCCGAGCGCTTCGCGAGCTCGTTCGCGCCGCGCACCTCGCTCGGGCTGGCGATCCGCAACCAGCTCACGCGCCTGTTCTCGATCCCGCTCGTCGCCGAGCTCGCGATCGGCCGCGGCCTGCGAGACGCGCTCGAGCTGCCCGACTACGGCTGAAGACGCGCCGTCGCGGCCGCAGCGCGCATGGGCGGCGGCGTGCGAAGTGCTACTGCTCCGAGGTGACCGAGCGCCGGCGCGTCCGCACGTCCTCCGCCACCGCGGCAGCGTGCTCACTGGTCGCGATCGTCCTCGCGTCGAGCGTCGCGTACGCCACGCCGACGATCGGCGCCCACGACGTGCCGACGCTCTTCTACGTCGCGAAGTCCGACGACCGCAATCGGGTCGACTACGGCGTGCGTCTCGACGCGAGCTGCGCGCCGATCGGTGACGCGCCGCTCTACGCGTACTGGCGTCGCTTCGAGCCCGGGCAGCCGCAGCTCGGCGATCTCAACTTCCTCGATCGCCGCGGCTACGAGATCGCGCACCAGCAGGTCCGCGTGCGCGAGGCGAACGGGAGCTGGATCGAATTCGGGATTCGCGCGCTCCCGTCGCGCCGCCTGCTCGCGCTGGTGCAGCGCGCCGGAGACCGCTGCGTCGGTGCGGTGCAGACGACGATCCGCTCCGAGGAGGCGGTCCTCGATCACGTCTTCGTGCAGCTCGACGGACCGATGCGCATCCGCGAGGTCGTGCTCCGCGGCGAAGCGCGCGTCACCGGCCATCCGATCTCCGAGCGCCTCCGGCCCTGACCTCGCCGATCTACGTGCGCGTGAGGCGGTGGTAGCGGCCGAGCGCCCAGAGCGGCATGACGTGCCGGTAGTTGTCGTAGTGGATCATGCAGTTGCGGTTGAACGCGCCGCTGATCGCGTGCTGCTCCCACGTGCCGTCGGCGTTCTGGCGCGTGAGCAGGTGCTCGATGCCGCGCTCGATCGCGCGACGACGCCGACCGTCGGGATCGGGCACGCCGTGCGCGCCCAGCAGACCGAGCAGCGCCCACGCGGTCTGCACCGGCAGCGCGTCCTCGTGCGGCACCCAGCGCTTCTCGACGCACGAGCGGTGGCTCTCGCTCCACGCGCCGTCGTCGCGCTGGCGACCGATCAAGAACCTGCATGCGCGCTCGATGCGCGGCACGTCCTCGGACCGACCGCACTGCGCGAGCACGTCGATGCCGAACCACGTCCCGTACGTGAAGCAGATCCCCCAGCCGCCGTACCAGCTGCCGTCGTCGCGCTGCCGCGCCCGCACGAAGTCGAGGCCGCGCTCGATCGCGCGCCGCACGTCGTGCTCGCGGTGCCCCGGGTGCACGCGACCGAACGTCAGCATGCTCTGGATGCACGCGCTCGTGCACTCGACGTACGAGTACCCGATCATCACCTCGCCGAACACCTCGGATGCGTTGAGCAGCTCGAGCCCTCGGCTGCCGCGCGTGCGCTCGTACTCCGACCACCCGCCGTCGGGGTTCTGGCTCTCGAGCAGCGCATCGATCGCCTCGCGCAGGCGCGCCTCGGGGATCGGTCGCTCGGCGAGCGGCTCCATCTGCACCGCGACCTTGATCGCCTCGGCGGTGCAGTCGCTGACCGACCATCCCTGCTCGCGCGTCGAGAACGGCCAGGTGCCGCGCACGCGATCACGGTAGTAGCGATCCGCGTCGGGCACATCCTCGCGGATCTGGTTGTCGTCGATCCACGCGTGCGCTCGCCCGAGCACGTCGAGGAACGCGCCCTCGCGCTGCGGCAGCTCGCTCTCCAGCATCGCCTGCGCCGCGAACGCCGTGTCCCACAGCTGCGAGCCGTTGTAGCCCTGCATCTTCAGGCCCTCGGGCGCATCCCAGAGGTAGTCGTCGATGCGCGCGACGTGCTTCCGGAACGCGTCGGAGCTCGGGTCCTCGAAGTACACCGCGAGCATCTGGATCGACTTGCTGACCGGCCCGATCGTCAGGTAGCCGGTGGTCTCGTCCTCGTGGTGCACGTGCTCGATCACGTGCGCCAGCGCGCGCGCTCGCAGCCGCCGCGAGGGACGCTGCTCGTAGCGCCCGAGCGCGCGATACGCCGCGCGCAGCACCGGCGACTGCGGCGTGTACGCGTCGCCGGGCGCGATGCGCGTGCGAAGCGACGGCCAGTCGATCGAGCTCCACGGCGCGCGGAACATCTCGCCTCGCAGCGCGCGCACCAGGTCGGTCTCGGGCCCCTGCGCGCGCCGCCCGTAGAGGTAGCTCATCGGCAGGAACACCTGCCGCGTGTGGCACCAGAACCGGCTCGGATGCATCGGCGCCGAGCGCGGCAGCAGATAGAGCTCGGGGCTCAGCGGCGCCACGCCCTCCCACCGGTAGACGCCGAGCACCGCGAGCCAGAGCTTCCCCCAGGTCGGGATCTCCTCGGCGCCCCCGAGCGCGAGCAGGCGCTCCCGCGCGCGCCGCGCGTCGGGATCATCGGCGTCGATCCCCAGCAGGCGCATCGCGACGTAGTTGAGCCCGGTGCCGAACACGCTCGAGGAGTCCTCGACGTGCAGCCCCCACCCGCCGTCGTCGTTCTGCGTGTGCCGCAGATACGCGCGCATCCGCCCGCGCTTTTCTTCCCCGAGATCGGTGCCCGTGATCTCGCACGCGATCACCAGCCCCGGCAGCAGGAACAGCGGCCCGCCGTAGTCGCCCGCCCAGTGCCCATCGGGCTCCTGCCGCGCGCGCAGGTTCGCCACCGCGCCATCGATCGCGGCGCGTGTGCGCTCGCCGATCGACGCGATCGAATCGGAGCTCGTGGCGGAGGTCGTGGACGGCGTCAACATCGCGCGCGGACCTTAGCGCGGGAGCGGGCGCGCTCGCCATCGCGGGCTCGGGAGCAAGGCCGGGGGGACAGGATCGGCTCCGTAACCGTGCGGGATCATTGGGGTCCTGCGGACAGTCGCGCGATCTGTCGAATTCGCGGCATTTCTTCGGGTTGATGACGCACTCGCGCGGCGTACCGCCGCAGCGATCGTTTGCCGAGCGAGCGCAGCCCACGCCCCCGCGACCGCGGCGCGCTCGCGCCGTCACCACCTCATCGCGACAGCTCGTAGACCGCGATCGTCCGTACGCCGCGCTCCACCTCGATCGACCACTTCGCGAGCGCGACGCGCCAGCCGCCCGCCTCCATCGCCTCGAGCACCGGCAGGCTCTGCGCGCGCAGCGGATCCGACAGCAGCACCGTGCCGCCGGGCGCGAGGTGCGCCTCGAAGATCGCGCGCAGTCGATCGTGCATCTCCGTCGCGTACAGCACGTCCGAGCCGAGGATCACGTCGAACGCCTCGTCGCTCGCGAACGTCTCCCACTCCGCGATGCAGCGCTCGACCCCCTCGACGCGATTCCGCTCCGCGTTCATCGCGCACAGGTGCAGCGCGACCTCGCTGCGATCCGTCTGCAGCACGCGCGCTCCGAGCGACGCCGCGACGATCCCCGGCACGCCGGTGCCCGCGCCCAGCTCGAGCACCCGCTTCCGCGCGAGCTCGTCGCGCCGCGCGAGCATGTCGTGCGCGAGCGCGATCGACGCCGGCCACAGCATCGCCCCGTACGGCATCCGATCGCGCTCCTCCGACAAGTAGCGCTGCTCGTCCTCGATCGTCACCACCGCCCCGGTGTGCAGGAACGACCACGCGCGCTCCCCGAGCGCCAGCCGGTACTCGTGGAGCGTGATGTCGCCGATCGAAGTGCGGAGCGAGGTCGTGGTCACGCGGTCGTCTATCACGCGCGGTAGGCCGCCTCGAGCGTGGCGATGTCGAGCTTCACCATCGTCAGCATCGCGTCGGTGGCGCGCTTGGCGCGCGCGCGATCGGGGTCGGCCATCATCTCGCCGAGCACGGCGGGCGTGATCTGCCAGCGCAGCCCGTAGCGATCGACGATCCAGCCGCACGCCTGCGGCTTCCCGCCGTTCTCGAGGAGCGCGTTCCAGTACCGATCGAGCTCCGCCTGATCGTCGCACTCCACCATGATCGAGATCGCGTCGTTGAACTCGTGGTGCCGCCCCGCCGACATCGCCTGGAAGGGCTGTCCGAGCAGCGTGAAGTGGACGACCTCCACGGACTCGGCGGGCCCGCTCGGCGACTCGCTCGGCAGCGACGTCACGCGATCGACGCGCGAGTCCGGGAACACCGACGCATAGAAGCGCGCCGCCTCCTGCGCCTCCTTCGCGTACCAGAGAAACGTGGAGATCTTCGCCCGTCCGTTCTTCGCCATGAATTCCTCCCGTGCTCGCCGAGCACCACCCATAGACTCGGTGCGGGCCGACTTCTCATCGGTGCCCGCGGCGCGCACGGAGCGTCAGAGCTCGATCTCGCCGCCGACGCGCATCGAGCTCCGCCGAGAACGCGCGCGACCCCCGCGTGAGGTCACGTGCTCAGCGTCTCGCGACGTCGGCGGCGATCGACTCGGCGGCGAGGAACCCGGACGTGAGCGCCTCCGCGATCGTCACGCCGGGGCCCGGGTACGCGTCGCCCATCGCCGACGTCTTCGAGTTCCCGGCCGCGTAGAGGCCCGGGATCGGACGATCGGACGTGTCGAGGACACGGCCGCCGGGGTCGGTCGCCAGACCGCCCTTGGTGCCGAGGTCGCTCGGGAAGACCTGCACTGCGTAGAAGGGCGCGGTCTCGATCGAGCCGAGCGACGGATTCGGGCGCACGCGCGCATCCGAGTAGTAGCGATCGTTCGCGCTGGCGCCTCGTCCGAAGTCGCGATCCTCGCCGGCGCGCGCGTGCGCGTTGAAGCGCTCGACGGTCGCGCGCAGCGCCGCCGCCGGCACCGCGATCTGCGTGGCGAGCTCGTCGAGGGTCGCGGCACGGTGCAGCCAGCCCGCGCCGGGCGCCCACCTCGGGCGCTTCTTCGCGAGCTGCGCGTCGCTCGTGATCGACGCCGGCTCGACCGGGCCCATCGGGTAGCGCTTGCGATAGGTCGCGTCGATCACCCACCAGCACGGAACGTTCGCGCCGGTCGCCGCGTGATCGGCGTACATCGCCTGCACCACCGCCGTGTAGCTCGCCGCCTCGTTGGTGAACCGCTCGCCGCGTCGGTTCACGAAGATGCCGTGCGGGAGCGACTTCTCGATCACCATCACGGCGTTGTAGTCGTCGCCCGGAGGGCGCGTCGCCGGCGTCCACCACGCCTCGTGCATCTGCGCGGTGTCGAGGCGCGCGCCGATGCGCTCGCCGATCAGGATGCCGTCGCCGGTGTTGCCCGCCGAGCCCGCGCTCCACGACGCGCTCGACGGCGCGCGGTGATAGCGCTCGCGCAGCGCGTCGTTGCGCTCGAAGCCACCGGCCGCGATCACGACGCCTCGCCTCGCCTCGACGCGCACCTCGCGCGCGCCGCGACGAACGACGGCGCCGACGACGCGTCCGCCCTCGACCACGAGATCGGTGAGCGGCGCCTCGAGCCACATCGGGACCTTCCGGTCGCGGAGCGACAAGCGCATCCGCGCCATCAGCGCCTGGCCCATCGTCAGGTACGGATCACGCCCGCCGAGCCGCGCGCGCCGGCGTGCGCGCAGTGCGTAGCCGAGCATCCCCTTCGACATCGCGAGGTACGGCGAGAGCCCGGGCTCGAGCAGCCGCCGCGCTTCGGGCATCGCCATCATGAACTTCCCCATCATCAGCTCGCCGGGATACGCGGCCTCGAGCGTCGCGAAGTCGTCCGCGAGGAGCTCGCCGTCGATCGGCTCGGTCTCGAGCCCTCGACCGCCCGCGCGTCCGCCGGGGAGCTCGTCGTGATAGTCGGGGTAGGTCTCCATGCACCGGAGGCGCAGTCGGCTCCGCTCGACGAGGTACGCCAGCATCCGCCCGCCCTCGCGCACGAACGCGCGCAGCTGCGCCTCGGAGCCGCCATCGCGCAGCGCGGCGCGCAGGTAGCGCACGCCCTCGTCCTCCGAGTCGGGCTGCGGTGCCCACGGATGCGCGGGGATCCAGATCGCCCCCGCCGACATCGCGGTGTTGCCGCCCCAGCGCGGCAGCTTCTCGACGAGCAGCACATCGAGATCGAGATCGCGCGCGCGCAGGGCCGCGCAGTGACCCGCACCGCCCGAGCCGACGACCAGCACGTCGACCGAAGAACCCCACCCGCCCATGTCTCGAGGCCCCCTGCGGAAGTGGCGCGCGCCTACGAGCGATCGTCGCGTGCGGCGCGGAGCGCGGCCTCGAACGCGGCTTGCGACGTGTGGATCGTCAGCGACCCGCCGAGCACGAGATTGGCGACGGTCGTCGCCATGGTCGCGATCGTGTTCTTCGGCCGGTAGAGCATCTGCGTCGAGCGCAGCCGCGTCTTGTTCGCCTCCGCCCACGCCTGCCAGTGGTGCCGGATCGGAGGATCGTGTCCCTCCTGGGCCCACCCATCGTAGAAGTTGTGTACCGCTCCCGACTTCTTCATCACCGCCTCGACCTCCGACGAGATCGCGCGGGCGAGCCCCTCGGTGTGACGGCCGGTCAGCGTCGTGAGCACCACGTGCGGCGCGACTTGCTCCACGCGCGCCGAGCCCCGCGCATCCTCGAGCACCACCACGCCGCCCTCGACGCGCCGCTCCACCTTCGACCCTTCGACGTTTGTTGCGCTCACCATCGGTGATCTCTCTTCGTGCTCGCGAGAGCGCCCAGTATGCCCGAGTCATCTTGCCGAATCGATGGATGCGCCGCGAGGCGCGTGATCGTCGTCCGAGCTCGACTACCGCTCCCCGAGGACGACCCTCACGGCTGCCGGCAGGGCATCGGAGCAGAGAGGGAGAGAGCTCGGACGTGGAACCCGGTGACCGGCTGCGACAAGGTCACGGGAGCAGCACGGAGGTCGATCGCGATCGACGCGTCAGTCGCGCTTCGGTCGCCCCGGACGCCGCGGCGAAGCGTTCGCGGAGGTCTGCTTCGCGGGTCGCTTCCTGCCGCGCGAGACCTGCAACGCACCGACGGCGAGCTGCGTCGACGGGGGCGCACCGGCTGCGGCAACCATCTCCTCGAACCGCTTGCCGAGCGTGCGCTTCACGCCTGGCCTCGTCGCCGGCCCTGTCGGGTCCGGATCGCAGCGGGCTCCGAAGGGACCGCGGGCGCGAACACACGACGCGCAGTTCCGCCCGCGATCGCGAAGGACGAAGCGGGACGCGCGGCGAGGATGCTCGTCGCGGGGGCGCCCGCCTCATCTGCGCGTTCGAGGAATCTCTTCCGCGCTGCATCACGATCGCGGCTCATCCGATCATCTCCCTCAGCGTTCGCTGCGCCCGGCCACCGCCTCTGCAGCGCGGGTGAGCTCTCGCTCGACATTGTGAACGACCGCATCGCGACGCGCGACGCCTGAGCGCGCGGTGCGCAGGCTCCGGTCCAGCCGCGGGAGGATGCCGGGTTCCAGCGGAGCTTCCGATCGACCGACGCTGGTCGCGGCGCGCTTGCTGCTAGACTCATCGCGTGACTACCGCGAGCGTGAAGCACGACGATCTCGCCGACGTGTTCGCCGCGGCGCTCGATCTCTTCCAGCGCCTGCAGCGAGCCGTTGCCGGGCCGGCCGAAGAGGAGGCCGCACGCGCAGTCGACGATGCCAAGCGTGACGCGCTGCGGGTGGCGCGCGAGCTCCGTCACGGGGCACGGCTCAATGCGGAGGCGCTCGACGGACAGCGGGCCACGCGTCGTGCGGTCGAAGAAGTGCTCGACGCAGGGGCGCGCAACGGCAACGCGCTCGAGCTCTACGCCCTGGCTGCGCGCCAGACGCGTGCGCTGCTCGGCGAGCTCGATCGGGCCCGGAAGCTCGCGGCCATCATCGACGACCTCGCCGCCCTGTGCAGGCGGGCTGGCGTCGCGCACGACGATCTCACTCGGGCGCAGATGGAGCTGCGCGACGTCCTCGCGCGCGGTGCGCAAGAGCGCGATGAGGTGCTCGCGTTCCTCGAAGACGTCGAGGACATCATCGCGATCATCGAGGCCGAGCGCGAGCAGGGCGACGAGCCCCTGATTCCGCAGGACGAGCTACTCCGCCGGCTCAACGCCTGATGGCGACTCCGTACGAGGTTCGCTGGGCGCGCAAGGCCCAGCGAGAGCTCGCGGCGCTCGAGCGAGACGCGCGCGATCGGATCCTCGCGGGCACCCGAGAGCTCGCGATGAACCCACGCCCCCTCGGCTGCAAGAACCTACGCGGCGCCTGGCGCGGCCACTACCGCGTGCGGTTCGGCGACTACCGCGTGCTCTACACGGTCGACGACGCAGTACGCATCGTGGATGTCGTCCACGTCGGCGACCGGAAGGACGTGTACTGACGGCGGGGTGCAGACCTGAAGCGGCGTCTCCAATACCTCGCACGGTCGAGGTCACCGGGGCTGGTCGGGCGCGGTCACAACGTGCTGCAGATCCGAAATGGTGCGGTGCTGCGGATCGAAGAAGTGGGCGCCAGTCAGGAACTCCGCCGGCGTGAATGTCGCGAACGGAGAGGGCGCGAGCATCACCTCGTACTGAGTGGCGTAGAGAGACGTAGCCGACCCGTACGCTCCGGTGCGGAGTCCCGCGCGGAACGCGTCTTCGCTCGCCGTTCGAAGCCCCGCAGTCACTGCACGTCGTTCTCCAGGACACGACGCATCGCCTCGCGGCCCACGACGAAGCGACGTTGCGCGAGCTCGCAGTCGAGTGGCTGCGTGAGAACGTGCCTTTCGAGGTCGTCTCGCCCGGGGAGGGCGACGCGATCGCGGAGCGCGCAGCCTCCGCATGCGCACGTCCGATCGACACCGCTGCGTGGGCGACGAGCGGCGCGTACTCCGTCTCGATCATCGCAGTTTCGTGTGACGACGATGACGTCGGCAATCGTGAGACCTGCAGGATCGACCTCGATGCGATCGGTCGGCACTGGGACGCCCCCCTGGCGCGGCCGCTCTCCGGCCGCACACTCCGGGCGGCGGTCGCGGGGCTGCGTGAGGGCCTGGTCATCGGCTACGCGGACGGGTGGCCCCACTGGGCCGACGATCCGCCTCTCGAGCTCGCGCTCGCAGAAGCGCTTCCCCGCGAGCACCAACGCGTGCTCGCCGCCTCCGTCGATCCTTGGTCTGCGGCGGCCACGTCGCTCGACCCGTTCGAGCACTGCTTCCGCGAGCACGGTGCCTCGGAGGCGCGCGTCGAGATCTGCATCGACGTCGCACCCGACGGCAGCGTGTCCAATCCCATCGTCCTCACGCCGGCGTCACGCCCGATCGAACGCATGGCGGCGCGCGCGTACCGCTCGGCCTCCGGCGAACGAGCGCCCACAGAGCTCGACCGATGCCTGCTCAATGCCGCGACGAGCGTCCGTTTCCCGTGCATCACCGAGCCCACCCGCGTGGGTGCGTTCATCACGTTCCGGCGGTGATCCCGAGGTGACCGCGTCTCCGCGGAGACGCGTAGACGTGACGACGGGACCTTGGTGGCGAGCTCGGTGAGCGCGATTGCTCAGCGCGGCACGCGGAAGCGGATCGGCTCGCCGCACTCGGGGCACGAGAGATCGGGCCCGCTGAGCATCATGTGATATGCGAGGTCGGGCTGCTGATGGAGCGCGGCCAGAGCTCCGAAGAGCAGCCAGCGCGCGATTGGATCTTCGACCGCGCTCTGGAGCGCTCCCGCAGCCAGCGCGCGTGCCACCGGGAGCGCTGCCGAGTAGTCGGTCTCGAGGTCGGGCGGGCACGGCTCCCCCGCATCGATCTCCCTAGATGCGACGATCCAACCCACCAGCACGAGCGCTCGCGCACTGCGCTCGGTCGCGGGGGCAGCACGCGCGATCTCCACGAGATGCGGAACCGCTGCGAACGCGACCTCGCTGACCGACCCCTGATGACAGGTCTGCTGCGTCAGCTCGTCGAACGCATCGAGGTCGCCGATGGCGACGCTCTGGAGAAGCTCCCTCACGTGCTCGCCTCCTGAGCGCGAGCTCGACTTAGGGCTCAGCGTGGCCCAACGCGGTGAGTCGAATGGCAGCATCCGGCCGAGCATGCACGAGAGCGCTGCGATCAGCGCGGCGGCAGCGGGAGCAGGCGGGAGACGCGCTTCTGGTAGTCGGCGTACGACGGGTACTTCGCGAGGGTGAGCTCTTCGGTGAACTTGGTGGAGCCGTGGAAGAGGGCGGTGAGAACGAGCGCGCCGAGGAGGGACCAGTTGAGCCAGCCCGCGCCCGAGGCGACGGAGAAGAGGTAGAAGGACCACCAGATCGCTTGTTCGCAGAAGAAGTTCGGATGGCGCGAGAAGCGGAAGAGGCCGGTGGTGAGGAACTCTCGCTCGACGGGCTCGCCGCGCGACTTTCTCGCCTTCTTGGTCTGGTGGAAGCGCCACTGTTGCTCGTCGGCGATCGTCTCGCCGGCGAGGAAGAGAAGGAACAGCGCGGTGGCGATCGCGTCGAGGATGCCGAGCGGAGCGCCGGTGTGCGCGAGCGCCGCGGCGGACGGCAGCGTGATCAAGAGCAAGATCACGTTCTGGATGCCGGCGATGAAGACGACGTTGAAGAGCTGGAACTGCGCGGCGCTCATGCGCGAGCGCAAGACCGGCCAGCGGTAGTCCTCGCCGCCGGGCGCGTAGCCGCCCTTGCGCGCGAAGTTGAACGTCAGGCGCGCGGCCCACAGCGACGCGAGCACCATCATGATCACGAGGCGCAGGTCCGCGAAGCCCGCGTGCCACGCGAAGAGCGCCGCGTACACCGCGGGCACGATCGACCACAGGCGGTCGACCCACGAGTACTCCTTCGTGATCACCGAGAGGAGCCAGCACAGCGTCGCGACGCCCGCGCACGCGAGCCACGCCATCGTCAGCGCGTCCATGTCAGAGCCCGCTCGGGATGGGGAAGGGCCACACCGAGGTCGGCGCGCCGCCGTCGACCGCGAGGATCTGGCCGGTGACCCACGACGACGCCGGCGATGCGAGATACAAGGCGGCGAGCGCGATGTCGTCGGGCTCTCCCAGGCGCTGCATCGGCGTCTTGGCGACCATGCCGTCCTCGATGCCCGGCATCGCGGTGACGAACGCGAGCGCCTCGGTGCGCGTGGCGCCGACCGCGATCGCGTTGACGCGGATCTTCGGCGCCCACTCGTGCGCGAGCAGGCGCGTGAGGTGATCGAGCGCGGCCTTCGCGGTGCCGTACGCGACGAAGCCGGAGTCGACCCGGTGCGACATCGCGCTCGAGATGTTGACGATCGCACCGGCGTGCTTCGCTCCGTCGCGGTTGCGAGCCAGGTGCGGCGCGCATGCGCGCGACAGATGGAACGCCGCCGTGACGTTGAAGCGGAACGCGGCGTCGAGCTCGTCGTCGGACACCGCGAGCGCGACCGTCGGCGGGGTGCCGCCCGCGACGTTGACGAGCACGTCGATGCGATCGCCCGCCTCGAGCGCGCGCCCGACGAGCGCATCGAGCTGCGCGCCGTCGGTCACGTCGGTCGGCACCGCGATCGCACGCCCGCCGCGCGCCGTGATCTCCGAGGCGACCGCGTCGAGC
>JALYRN010000106.1 GCA_030855295.1 Myxococcota bacterium
GTCCGTGCACATCGTCTCGACGATCGCGCACGTCGCGCTGCAGCTCAGCGTCCCGCCGTCGTGGCCCAGCGTGCCGCACGTCGCGCCGTCGAAGTCCGTCCCGTCGCACGCCTCGGTGCCCTCGGCCATCCCGTCGCCGCAGTCCGTGCACATCGTCTCGACGATCGCGCACGTCGCGCTGCAGCTCAGCGTCCCGCCGTCGTGGCCGAGCGTGCCGCACGTCGCGCCGTCGAAGTCCGTCCCGTCGCATTCCTCGGTGCCGTCGACCACGCCGTTGCCGCAGCTGGGCCCGCCGTCCGAGCCACCGTCCGGCTCCATGCCCGCGTCGTCCATGCCCGCGTCGTCCATGCCCGCGTCGCCCATGCCCGCGTCGTCCATGCCCGCGTCGCCCATGCCCGCGTCGCCCATGCCCGCGTCGCCCATGCCCGCGTCGATCTGCCCGCCGTCGATCGAGCCGGCGTCCACGCCCGCGTCGTCGACGATGCGGCTGCGGTCGAAGTCGACGATCAGCTGACAGCCCGACAGAAGCAGCGTCGCGAAGAGCGTCGCGATCGTCCACGTGCGCACGTTGACTCGAAGCATGCGGTGATTCCCCTGCACGAGAAGCGATTCGGAACGGGTCGTCGGAGCCGGAGCCATGATCAGAACTGGACCTGCACGGCGGCGCCGCCGCCGCTCGGAGCGCCCCACGGCGCGACCGTGACGCGCGGGCCCTGCTCGGAGCTGGCCGACGCCGTCTCCTCGGTCGCCGGACGATCGGTCGCGTAGAGCACGATGGCGGTGATGCCCGCGGCGATCGCGACGCCGAACGCGAGATCGGCGACCAGCGCGAAGGTCTCGCCGCGATCGGCGGCATCCGCGGTCGGGCTCGCGTCGAAGTCGCTCTGGGCCGAGAGCGCGAGGAAGCCGAACACCGTGCCGGTGACGAGACCGACGCCTGCCACCGCCGTCGTCACCCAGACGCCGGTCGAAGGACCGCTGTCGACCGGCGGCGCGGGCTCGATGGCCTCCCCCTCGCCTTCCGCTCCGCCCTCGCCTTCGACGTCCGCCGTGCCCTCGCCGCCCTCACCGAACGCGTCGGGATCTTCGCCGCCGCCGACCGCTGCAGCGTCCTCGCGCGCCGCGAGCGTCAGCGCGAGCTCGTGGATCCCGCCGGGGGCCACCGTCACGGTGTCGGTGACCGGCTGGTGGCCCTCGAGCGTCAGCGTGATCGTGTGCTCGCCCGGCGGCACCTGCAGCTCCGCCGGCGCGGTGCGGCCGGTGTCCTCGCCGTCGATCACGATCGACGCGCCCGGCGGCGTGCAGACGATCCGGAGCGTGCCCTGGGCCTCCGCGGGGTCGGCCGTCGCACCGGTCGGATCGAGCGCCGTGATGCGCGCGGTGATCGCCTCCCGGTCGGGCGCATCCGGGCGCTCACGAAGGTAGCGACGCAGCGTGCGCGCCGCGTCCTCCGTCCGCCCGAGCCGCTCCTGCGCGGACGCGACGCCGATCAGCACGATCGGGTTCGGCACCTCGCGATATGCGCCCTCGAAGGCCGCGAGCGAGCGCTGGAAGCGCCCGGCGTCGAAGTGCGCCTGCCCTTGCCCGTACAGCTGACGCGCGCGCGCGCGTTGAGCTTCGGTCGGCGCAGTCGTCGGCGCGGCTTGCGCTTCGGCCTGCGCCTCGGCGCGCGCCGCGGTCAGCACGATCGGCGCGAGCGCCAGGAGAAGGAGGACTGAGAGGAAACCTGCGAATCGCGGCATTCGTACCCCCCGGGCGTGCCCGGATCCCATCGGTGCCAACGTAGGCGACCGGTTGCGGCCAGGTCAATGGACGCGGCGACATTCCGTCAGGGCGGTGATCACGCGAGCGCCGTGTCGACGCGGAAAGATCACGGCGCCGAGAGATCGACGTCGAGCGTGAAGCGACCGCTGCTGCCGCCCGCGAACCCGTCGACGAACACGAAGTAGGTCCCGGGGTCGAGCACGACCTCGATCATCGAGTGGCGGTTGTCGCCCGCGTCGTCGTTGCACGCGACCTCCGTCGTCGCGTCGGTGCAGTCGCTCCGCACGTAGAGCGCGCCGTCGAAGTCGGTCTGCTCCGAGCTGATGCGCACGCGCTGCCGGCGCCTGATCTGCAGCCGATAGACGAGGTCCGGGCTCTGCGCGCTGCCCGCGCAGGTCGCCTGGAAGCGATCGGTGCTGGTGCTCGTGTCGCCGGTGATCTGCCGGCCGGGACGGATCATCGGAGCGGTCCGGCACGACTGCTCGAGCGCGCCGAGGTCCGAGAGCTGCAGCGACATCTGCATGCTCCCGAAGCTGTCGGCGGTCTGCCCGTCGACGACGAGGAAGTAGGTGCCCGCGGCGACCGTCTGATCGATCGGCGTGCCCGCTCCCGCATCGACGCAGAAGACCTCGCTGGTCTGCGTTCCGCACGCGCTCTGCAGGTACACGACGGGCGGGAACTCCTGATCGACGAAGCTCGCGCGGATGTGCGTGCGGGATTGGAGGTCGAGTCGGTACACGACGTCCGGCGCGCCCTGACCACCGCAGCTGCCCGCGAGATCGTCGCCCGCGCTGAACGTATCGGCGATCACGTCCTGCCCCGCGACGATCGCGCCCGGCGACTGACACGTGTCCCCGGCCGCGCCGCTTCCGGTCACCGGACCGAGCTCCGCGAGCAGCGAGTAGTCGCCGCTCTGCCCATTCGCATACCCGTCGGCGAACACGAAGTAGCGTCCCGGATCGACCGTCGCGGTGAGCAGCGAGTGGCTGGTGTCGCGGAAGTCGTCGTTGCACGCGAGCTCGGTCGACGTGTCCGTGCACTCGCGACGCACGTAGAGCGCGCCGTCGTACGTGCTCTGCATCCGGACGCGCATGCGCGAGCGCTGCGGCACGTCGAGCGCGTACACGCGATCGCCGGAGCGGGCCTGCCCCGCGCACGTCGCCTGGAAGTAGTCGGGCGCGCCGGTGGTCGTGCCGGCGACGGGCTGGCCCGGCGTCAGCGTCGGCGCGCCGCCGCAGACCTCGGCGACCGACTGCATCGGCGCGGTCGACAGCGTCACTTCGTACTCACCGGTCTCGGTCCCGAAGCCGTCGACGACCAGGAAGTAGAGCCCGGGCTCGAGCGTCGCGGCGACCTCCGAGCGCGACGTCGAGGGCGCGTCGTCGTTGCACGCGATCTCGCTGCGATCGTCGCCGCACGCGCCGAGCAGGTAGAGCGAGCCGTCGAACACGGAGCTCATCACCGCGTTCACCATCGATCGCTGATCGAGCACGAACGAGTACACGTGCTCGGGCGCGGTGCCGCCGCGGATGCACGTCCCCGTCATCGCGGAGTCACCCTCGGACGTGTTGCCGCGCATCGTCCCGCCCGGCGTCAGCTCGTAGGGCTGCTCGCAGGTGCCGGGGCCGCCGTGCGGAGGACGCGAGATCGCGACCTCGCGGCCGGGTCCCTCGCCGCCGGGGAAGTCGCCCATCGGACGAGGCCCGCCGGACCACGCGCTCGCGAGCCAGCCACCGCTGCCCCCGGTCATGCGGATCACGACCTCGAACTCACCGGCGTACGGCGGACAGATCTGCGCCGCCGCCTGAGGATCCTGGCTGCGGTCGCGCGCGAGCTCGTTGCCCGACTCGTCCCGCACGATCACGTCGAGGTCGCGCACGCCGTCGGTCCCGAGCCCGACGATCGTGTAGCAATCGCCGGGCACCATCGGCACGCGCAGCGTCGCCTCGCCGCCCTCGGAGAGCGAGCCCTGGCTGATCTCGCCGCTCTGCACGAGACCGGTCGCGGTCATCGCGTTGTGCACCGCGACGAAGCGCGGATCCATCGACGGCGTGCCGCCGCCGCAGCTCGCGATGAAGAGCAGCGTCGCTCCCTGCGTCACCGCGCGCACGAACGCGCCTGTCCTCGACTCCGTCCGTGCCCGCATCGCCCCTCCGCTGGTGCGCTGGACCCTACCACGCAGGCCGCCGTCCGCCCGTCCACCGGCGGCGTGCGAACGTCAGCGCGGCGAACGTCAGCGCGGGGGCTCGCGGCGCGGGGGCTCGCGGCGCCCCTGGCTCGCCTCCGCGGGCGCGCCGCAGTGCGGGCAGGTCAGGAGCTCCATCGGGAAGGGCCCGGTGCAGTACGCGCAGAAGACGCGCCCGGCGATGCTGTTCGGATCGATCAGCTTCAGCTCGGGGTAGTTCTGCTCGAGCTCGGCCGTGCTCATGCGATCGTTCTCGGCCGCCGGAGACCACACGACCTCGAGCGCGACCATGTGGTTCGGGAGCAGCGCGCCGCGATCGCTGAGCGCGTTGCGGATCTGGTTCGCATCCGGGATCGCGAAGCCCTGCATCGGGCGGCGCGTCGCGAGGAGGATCGTCACCACGACGGTGCCCTGCCCCTCGTTCGCGTGCGCGCGCATCTCGGGGCTCTGCCCTTCCTGCGTCTGGCCCTGGTGGCCGCGCACGAGCTCGTGCTGGAAGCGCGAGCGTGCGTCGCTCGCCATCTGCTGGAAGGTCGCCTGCGCCTGCTGCGGAGGCGCGCCGCCGGCGTCCTTCGACGCGGCATAGAGCCAGCTCATCTCGGCGCGTCGCAGGGAGAGCACGGTCTCGCTCAGCAGCTGCGCCAGCCCTGCCGGGCTGCGGGTGTCGCCGGTCTGCGCGAGCCGCATCAGGTGCTGCTGCAGCTGCGCGCGCGCGCGCCAGTCGATCCCCAGCTGGATCTGCGACACGTACATCGCGTTCGGAGCGGCGTAGCCCATGCCCCCGCCCATGCCGGGGATGCCCATCGGCGGCGCGCCCATGAACGTCGCGCCACCGCCGCGGCGCCGCCGGTTGTTCATCGCCGCGATCCCGATGAAGAGACCGATGAACATCAACATGCAGCACGCGCCGCCGCAGCCGAGGCTCCCGCCCCCGCCGCCGTAGCTCCCGCCGTAGCCGCCACCGCCGTAGCTGCCGCCGCCGTAGTCGGAGCCGCCGCCGTAGCTCCCGCCGCCGCCGCCCCAGTCCGAGCCGCCACCGCCACCGCCACCGCCACCGCCACCCCAGTCGCCGCCGCCGAAGCTGCCGCCGGTTCCCTGCGCGTCGGCCTGCCCGTGGCCGAACGCCACGGCGCCGCCGATTGCGATCAGGAGCGCGCCGGCGAGCGCCAGGATCAGCGTGCGGAGACGAAGGCCGAGGCGCATGCGCGGTAGTATCGCCACGCACGCACCCCGTCGGCAACCCATCCGCCGAGCGCCAGCCGAGCGTCCCCCGAACGCCAGCGTCAGTCGATCGACTGCAGGTTCGCGCCGCCGACGTACGCGTAGCTGACGAAGGCGTCGAAGCCGGACACCACGACGCTGACGTCCTCGGTTGCCCGCACGGTGTGATAGCCGTCGTTCTGGATGCCGTCCTCGACCCGCACGTTGGGCCGCCCGATCACGTCGGGGAACGACAGCTGGCACCGATACGTCACCCAGTCGGGCGGCGGATCGTCCATCCCGCGCATGACGCCGTCCGCCGGGCCGATGTCGCAGTCGAACTCCTCGATCGGCCGCTCGTCGAGCAGGATCAGCGTGGTCCTGTTCGCGACGATCGTCACGAAGTCGAACGCGTACAGATCGGGCGTCAGGAACACGTAGTCGCTGCGCCACTGCTGCACCGGAGGCACCGCGAGGATCGCGGGATCGCCGCCCGGATAGTCGTTCGGGATGCCGACCGCCTCCTGGCTCGAGATCACCTGCAGCACCGCGACCGCCTGCGTCGTGTTGATCTCGAGATCCTGCGTCGCCTCGATGACCACGCTCTCGCCCTGCGCGAGCTCGAACGAGTCGTCGGGGAACGGCATGCTCGTGGTGATCGCCGTGATGCCGTCGCTCGCCGCGACGATGCGCACGTACTCGGGCTCGTTGAAGTCGCCGACGCTGTCCCCGCCGAGGAACGCTCGGTTGAGCGCGCTCGAGCGGCGCGGCGTGCGCCCGATGAAGAAGCGACGTCCGAGCGCGTCGTTCGGGAAGATCTGCTCCTCGAGATGATCGGCGCAGCACTGCCGGTTCGCGAGATCGTCGAAGCGCGGCGCGTCCGACGCCTCGCTGCCGCTGAACACCGACACCGGATGATCGGGATTGGTGACGATCGTCGTCCCCGTGAAGTCCGCGTTGAAGCCCTGCGTCTCCAGGTTGATCACGTCGAACGCGCCGAGGTCGAGCTCGATCACGTCGCCCGGCACGTAGTTCGGCGAGCCCGGCAGGCCGACGATGTTCCGCACCAGCTCGCCGAGCGTGATCGTCACGTGGGTGTCGGGCTGCGTTCCGATGATCGTCAGGAACGCGCGAAGGTCCTCGTCGTCGCGCGACGAGTCGAAGTCCTCCCGCGGGATGTCGGAGTGCGCGATGGTCTGCGGCCAGCCGACGACGGTGTAGCGCTCGCCGATGCCCGACGTCGGCAGCAGGAGCGACGCGTCGTTCGAGAACACGCCGACGTTGTCGAGCGGGTTGAACTGGTACGCGACGATCGGCAGCACCGAGCGCACGCGGTACGCGTGCGACGTCAGCGCGGAGTGCGTGCCGTCGTTGAGCCCGGTGCCGGTCGCCGACGAGCGGCACCGGCAGTCGGTCGCGCCCGCCGTGTCCGGCGTCACGCCCCCGCGGCACCAGCACGCCTGGGTCGCCGACCCGCACATCGCGTCGTCCGTGCACGGCGCGAACGAGCTCGACCCGTCGACCTCGCGGCGCGGCAGCTCGAACACCTCGAGGTCACCGGGCAGCACGCGGATGCTCTCGATCACCTGCGGGACGCTCTCGCCGCCGAACGCTCCGGTGTCGATCTCGATGAACACCTCGGTCGGGTAGTTCCCCGGGTTCGACACGACGATCGCGTACTGCTGCGACGACGCGTCGCGCCCCGCACCGATCGCCGCGTTGTCGAGATCGGCCGCGTAGAAGTCGCAGCCGAGATAGCTGCGGTCCTCGAGCGCGACCTCGCAGAGGTTGCGGCACGCGCCGAGATCACAGACCTCACCGCCCGCGACGTCGCACTCGTCGATCACGTCCCAGCCGCTGCCGTCCTCACGGCACACGACCGCGTTGCCCTGCTGATCGCAGCCGCCGCTGAGCGGCCGACACACGACGCACCAGAGCTGGTCGACGCACGTGAGCCCCATGTCCTCGCAGTTCTCCTGCACGGGCTGGAGGAACTCGCCGTCCGCGGTGCACGACCAGTGGACCGGACCGAGGCAGGCCTCCGACTCGGCCCGGCGGCAGACGAACCCGCCGTCGACGATCGGATCGTCACCCGCGTCGGGGCGCGTCATCGGCGTCACGCCGGTGGTGCACGACGCGAGACACGACAGGACGACGGCGGCCGACGCCGCGACGATCAAGCGAAGAGACCTCATGAAACCTCACGCAGCCTGGAGCACACGCTGCGCTCAGCGCTGCGCCAGGAAATAGTCGAGCGAGTAGTGGCTCCAGTACCGATCGTTCAGGTGGGCGTAGCTGAACGTGTCGAAGTCGAACCCGGGGATCTTCACCGCGTACACGACCCACGTGATGTAGCCGGACGAGATGTCGTCGAGGCCGGGGATCGAGGACAGGTCCGGGATCGGCGCTTCGGTCACGTCGCCGGGCACGAACATGCGCCACGCCGGGTTCCCGTCGCCGCCGACCATCAGGATCAGGTGGAGATCGGGCGTCGGTCCGGCGGCCGCCTCCCACCGCAGGATGCGATCGCTCGGGAGGCGCTCGCCGTACGCGGGCGAGACCGCCTCGGGGATGCCGAGGAAGTCGGGCAGGTGGACGGTCGAGTCGACCGCCGTCACGCCGTTCTGCACGACCACGGTGTACGGCTGCGAGTCGAACTCGCTGGTGTACCAGCCCGCCGTGACGCGATAGCGCCCGTCGACCAGCGAGCCCGCGAGCGCCGGCTCGGCGAGGAAGCGGAACGGGCGGCTCGCGTCGCGCGCGCGCACCGTGTCGAAGTCCTGCCCGTTCACGACCCGGTGGATCAGGCCCTCACCGCCGAGGTCGAGGAACGCCTGCAGGCGGAACCGATCGGGCCCGGTGCGAACGGCCGGCGGCACGGCGCCCAGCTCCGCCTCGACGTAGTGGTCGAGCGGGATCGTCATGAAGATGTCGACGTCGTAGACCGTGTCGCCGGGGCCGGCGAGCACGTTGCGCGCGACGCCCATCACGTACGGCACGAAGCGACCGGTCGCGGTCTCCTCGAGCCCCGCGAGCGCGTACACCGCGAGCCCCGAGGGGCGCGCGAAGATGCGGTACGGATAGCCGCGCTCGGTCAGCGGCGTCTGGAGCACGCGCTGCGTCGCGCCGCCCGCCGTCGGATCCGGGTTCGGGAAGCCGATCTCGTAGACCGTCGTGTAGACGTACGAGACGCGCTCCCAGCCCGCGCGCTCCTGCGGAACGTTGTTCCACTCCATCGCGCCCATGTCGGTCGGCCACACCAGGTGGCCCTCGATGAACGCGCCGTTGCGGCCACGGCCACCACCCGCCGGCGGCATGCCCATCCCGCACATCGGGTCCATCCACGGCACCAGGAAGACCGTGACGTCGCTCGCGTCGAACGCGACGACGGAGGTGCGCTCGAAGCAGTGCTTCGCGACGTGCACCGTGACGGGGCCCAGGAGATCCGCGCCCGAGAACGTGATCTGGCCGAGCGCGTCGGTCAGGCCCTGGTGCTCGGTCGAGAGGTCCTCGCCCACGATCGAGAACGCGGCGTCGACCGGCTCGCCGGTGGCCCCGTTGATCACGGTCACGTTGATCGCGCCCGCGATCGGCCCGCCGCCGAGCCCGCCGCCGAACGGATCGCTCGTGTCGTAGTACTGGTACGCGTCGGCCGCGATCGTCTCGCTGGCATCTGCGCCGCGGCGCACGGTGACGTCGACGTAGCCCGCCGACGAAGGAGGCGTGCGGCACGTGATGCGCGTCGGCGAGACGACCTGCGGATCCGCGCAGTCGGTGCGGCCGAACACGACCGTGTCGCCCTCTTCGAACGCCGTTCCGCTGCCGGTGACGGTCACGAACGTGCCCCCCGCGGTCGAGCCGCGCGGCGGGTCGACGTAGAGCGCGTCGTAGGTGTAGCCGTCCTCGAGGAGAACGGTCTCGTCGCCGACCGTCACGGTGACGTCCGCCGGTCCGACCTCGCCCGCGGGCACGACCACCTGGAGTCGGCGAGAGTCGATCAGTTCGTGGTCGGCGCCCTGCACCTCGAGGCCGCCGATCGTGACCAGCGCGTCCGCCGTGAAGCCGCTCCCGCGCAGGATGACCTGGTTGCCGCCGCGGAAGGGACCGTGGTCCGGCACCACGCGCTCGATCGAGAGGTCGGTCCGCGCGATCGCGCTGTCGGAGAACATCGGGACGTTGCCGTCCACCGGTTGTCCTCCGTCGACCATCAGGGTCGCGTCGGGGATCACGAGGCCGGTCTCGCGACCGCAGCCTGCGCTCGCGAGCGACGCGAGCATCACGAAGGAGAGAGCCAAGCGCGCGCCGGCCGGAAGGCTGGCCGCACGGTGGAGAAGCAAGCGTCCCGACATACCGAGCTCCTTCGCGATCAGCAGCGCCATCCGATCGATGGGCCAGCGAGGCGATCGTACGTGGGCGCCAGATCTACCTGACGCGCACGCACCCCCCAGATGCGTGAGCGCACCAATTGGCACGCGCGGCCAGAGTTCTTGGCCGTGACCGGAGTATCGAGGTAAGTCAACCGAAGTCAAGGCAGCCTGCGGGCCCCTTCCGACCCGATGAAGCTCCTCCGATTGGTCCTCAGCGATCTGCACCTCGGGACCGGCGTCCGCCGGGGCGAGCTCAACGCGTTCGAGGACTTCCGCCACGACGACGAGTTCGCCGACCTGCTCGCGCACTACGACCGCGAGGTGGGGCCGGACGGCGAGCTCGAGCTGATCTTCAACGGAGACATCTTCGATCTCCTGAAGGTGAAGATCGACGGCAAGTGGCCGACCGAGATCACCGACGACATCGCGACCGAGAAGCTCCGGAAGTGCCTCGACGGCCATCCGCGCTTCGTCCACGCGATTCGCGAGCTCCTCGCGAAGCCCGGCCGTCGCCTGGTCTTCCTCCCGGGAAATCATGATCTCGACATGGTCCTTCCCGGCCCGCAGGAGCTGTTCCGACGGTATGTCGCTCCAGACCGCTCGCGTGTTCGATTCATCACGTCGACCGACACCTATTACTTGCCGGAAGGCATCCAGATCCGTCACGGCCATCAGTACGAGCGCATCCACCGCGTCGACTACGCGCGCCTGACGAAGAAGCGGCGCGACGGGCGCGAGGTGCTCGACCTGCCGTGGGGGAGCCTCTGGATCCTCGAGGTGATGAACCCGGCGAAGGAGGATCGCAGCTACGTCGATCGCATCCAGCCGCTCTTCCGGTTCCTGCTGGGCGCGTTCGTGTTCGACACGATGTTCGTGCTGCGCTTCCTCTGGCACTCGTCGGTGTACTTCCTGCGGCGGCGGGTGTTCGACATCGGTGCGTGGATCGAGCGCGCCCGGCGGATCCCGCAGATGCTGCGGGAGGACATCATCGCGCTCGGTGGCTTCGACGAGGTCGTGCACCGTGAGCTCCGCAAGCTGCGCGGGGTGCGGTGCCTGATCGTCGGGCACAGCCACGGGCCGCGGTACCTCCAGCTGCCGGGCGGCAAGCTGCTGGTGAACACCGGCACGTGGATGAAGATGATCAACCTCGACGTCAGCCACCTGGGGCAGGACAGCGGGCTGACGTTCTGTACGATCGGCTACTCGGAGGACGGCGAGCCGCACGTGTCGCTGCTGCGCTGGCACGGACCGCGGAAGCCGTACGAGGTGATCCCCTATGCGGATTGAGCGAATGCACCGGACGCTGTCGGCGATCGCGATCGGCTGCGCGCTCGGCGCGTGCGAGCCGGAGGCGCACGTGCCGTTCGCGCCGGTGCGCGACGGCGCGGTCGAGCGTCCAGACGGCGGGCCGATTCGCGTGCGCGACGACGCCGGGCGCGACGCGGGCGAGCTCGACGGCGGCGCGCTCGACGCGAGCGGCCTCGACGCCGGTGACGGTGGAACGCCGCCGCCGCGTATCGACGGCGTGATCGAGCCGGGCGAGTGGGACGCGGCGCTCGAGGCGACGTCGAGCACGATGCCCGCCCCGCCCTTCTCGTCCGATCGTCTCACGCGGGTCCGCGTGATCCGCACGAGCACCCGGCTCTACGTGGCGATCGAGGGAACGATCGGTCTCGGGAACGCGCTGATGATGCTGCTCGACGCCGACTACGGGAGCGAGAACGGCACGACGCTCGCGGGCACGGGGCTCTCGGACTTCGACGGCGATCTCGATCGCGCGCTGTCGTCGCCGGTGTGGAGCACCGCCCTCGCCGAGCTCCGCCCCGACTACGCGTGGGGCACGACCATGATGCCGTTCGCGCGCATCGGCGGGGATGCCACCACCGGATGGCGCGAGGTCGCGAGCGCCCCGGCGGACTTCCAGCGCATCGGCCCCGCGTCGGTGTCGCAGTGCAGCACGATCGCGTGCGAGACCTCGATCGTCCTCGGCGACGGCGGCATCGTCGCGGCCGGCGAGATCGCGCTGCTGGTGCGCACCGGCAACACGTTCGGCGATCTCTCGCCCCAGACGCTGCCGATGGACGAGCCGAGCGTCCCCGAGACGATCACGCGCGTGCTCCGGATCCCCGCGCTCTGAGCAGAGAGCACTGCTCGCCCGGAGGATGGGCCCCGAGCGCGCGCCGTCGACCCGGACTCTGGTAGGTTCGCGCGCGTGACCCCCGATCCCTTCCTGCTCGTCGTCAATCCGCGCGCGGGCGCCGGGCGCGCGGAGAAGCACGTGCCGGCGCTGACGCGCGCGCTGACCGACGCCGGGGCCCGCTTCGACATCGCACGCACCACGGGGCCCGGCCACGCCACGATGCTCGTGCGCGAGGCGCTGCAGCGCGGCGTGCGGGGCGTCGCGGTCGTGGGCGGCGACGGAACGCTGAGCGAGGCGGTCAACGGGTTCTTCGACGCGGAGGGCCAAGTGCTCGCTCACCAGGCGTGGCTCGGGCCGCTGTCGTGCGGCACCGGAGGTGACTTCCGCAGGACGATCGGGAGCGTCAACGTCGGCTCGCGCGGCGCGGGCATCGACGCGCTGGTGAGGCGGATGATCGACGCGCCGCCGCGCCCGATCGACGTGGGCTGGCTCGAGCACACCGGCGACGACGGACAGCCGGCGCGCCGCGCGTTCCTCAACATCGCGAGCTTCGGCGTCGGTGGGCTCGTCGATCGCTTCGTCAACGACACGCCGAAGTGGATGGGCGGAACGCCCGCGTTCTTCCTCGGCACGATGCGCGCGCTCGCGCGCTACCGTCCGCAGCGCGTGCGCGTGACGCTCGACGACGGAGCGCCGCGCGAGACCGAGATCGTCAACCTCGCGGTGGCGAACGGTCGCTTCTTCGGCGGCGGCATGCACATCGCGCCCGAGGCGAAGATCGACGACGGGCTCTTCGACGTGGTCGGGCTGGAGATGAGCGTGCGCGCCAGCATGGGGCTGACGGCGCGCGTCTACTCGGGACGCCACATCGGCCAGCGCGGCGTGACCTTCGAGCGCGCGCGTGTCGTGCGCGCCGAGCCCGTCGTGGCCGGCGACGCCGTGCTGCTCGACGTCGACGGCGAGGCCCCGGGGCGTCTTCCCGCGACGCTCACCGTTCGGCCCGGCGCGATCTCGCTCAAGGGA
>JALYRN010000769.1 GCA_030855295.1 Myxococcota bacterium
CGATGCGGCTGCGCGCGGCGCGCTCGCCGATCCGGCGCAGCGGCGCGCCGAGCTGGAGCGCCTGCTCGACAGCGACCGCGGCCGCGCGGCCGTGCGCCACTTCTACGATCAGTGGCTCGAGGTCGAGCGCCTCGAGACGACCCGGAAGAGCCCCGAGCTCTATCCCGAGTGGAGCGACGACGTGCGCGCCGACCTGCTCGAGGGCACCCGCGCGTTCGTCGAGCACGTCACGCTGCGCTCGGAGGACGGCACGTTCACCGAGCTGGTCACCTCGCCGAGGCCGTTCGTCTCGGCGCGCGTCGCGCCGCTCTACGGAATCTCCGCGGAGGGCCTCGGCGAGACGCCGACGCGCGTCGAGATCACCGAGCATCCACGGGCCGGCATCCTCACCGACATGGGCCTGATGGCCGCGCTCGCGAAGGTCCACGAGACGGCGCCGATCGCGCGCGGCGTGTTCGTGCTCGAGCAGATCTTCTGTCAGCACGCGCCGCCGCCGCCGAACGACATCCTGATCGAGCCGCCGCCGCCCGATCCCGCGCTGACCACGCGCGAGCGCTACGCCGCGCACCGGATCGGCTCGTGCGCCGCGTGCCACGATCTCTTCGATCCCGCGGGCTTCGGCCTCGAGGGGTTCGACTCGCTCGGGCGCTACCGCGAGCGCGAGAACGATCTGCCGATCGACACCTCGGGGCTGCTCCGGCTCGACGGTGAGGAGCGCCCGTTCGTGACCCCCGCCGAGCTCGCGGCGCTGGTGGCGGCCTCGCCGCGCGCGCGGAGCTGCTTCGCGCAGCAGTGGTTCACGTACGCGGTCGGGCGTCTTCCCGAGAGCGCGGACGAGTGCACGATCGACGAGCTCGCCGCGCTCGTCGGCGACGACGCGCCGATCCGCGCGGTGCTGATCGCGCTCACCGAGACCGATGCGTTCCGGACGCGCCGCGTCGATCCGCCTGGAGTCGAGGAGTGCCGATGATCCTCTCGCGCCGTTCTCTGATCCGAGGCGCGGGCGTGTCGCTGGCGCTGCCGCTGCTCGATGCGATGTCGCCGGGGCGGCCGATCGCGCGCGCGCAGGACGGCGCTCCGCCGAAGCGCATCGTCTTCCTGTGCACGCCGAACGGCATCGAGATGAGCCGCTGGAAGGTCGACCTCGGCACGCCCGACCGCAGCCGCACGGTGGAGTCGCGCGACTTCGCGCTCTCTCCGACGCTCGCCGCGCTCGCGCCGATCCGCGATCGCTGCCTCTTCGTCGAGGGCGTGCCGATGACGTCCGCGGGCGCCGGGCCGGTGCGAGTGCAGGGGCACCCCAAGGGAACGGCGGCGCTCTTCACCGGCGGCTACTGCGGCGCGGGCGAGATGTACGGCGGCGGCGACGGCATCCGCGTCGGCTATCCGAGCTTCGAGTCCGTCGACAACATGATCGCTCGCCACCTCGACGGCAGCACGCGGTTCCGATCGATGTACCTGGGCGTGCGGATGCTCGACAACCCGGTCGCGCGGCGCGTGTTCTATCAGGAGACCTTCTCTCCCCTCGCGTTCGAGCAAGATCCCGCGCGCGCGCTCGGCACCCTGATCGACGACCTCACGGGCACGGCGCTCGAGCGCGAGCGCACCGCGCGTGATCGCCGCGATGCGCTCGAGACCTCGCTCGGAGAATTCCGGGCGCTGCGCTGTCAGGTCTCGGGGCCCGATCGCGAGCGGCTCGATCAGCACATGGATCATCTGATGAGCCTCGTCGCCCGGCTCGGCGAGGGCACCGCGAGCTGCGAGGCTCCCGTGCTCGGTGAGCTCGCGCCCGGCGACTTCTCGCGCGGCGCGGAGACGTTCCGCGCGCACCTCGACGTCGTGGCGACCGCCCTCGCGTGCGACCTCACGCGCGTCGTCGGCCTGCAGTTCGGCGGCAACGACGCCGATGGGGGAGCCGTCTACCAGCACCTCGGCCACGACCTGCCGTGGCACGACATCACGCATCTCAGCGGCACCGATCCGCACGACCGGATCGAGGCCGCGAACCGCTGGGCGGTCGATCAGATGATGTATCTGGTGAACCGGCTGCGCGGCATGCGCGAGGCCGACGGAACGAGCGTGTTCGATTCCACGACGATCGTATGGGCCTCGGAGATCGGCAACGGCTGGACCCACGACACCAACGATGTCGCGTGGACGATCATCGACGGCTCGGGCTACTTCGACACCGGCCGCTACGTGCGCTTCCCGGGGACCGACAGCACCGCGCACAATCGACTGCTCCTGCACTTCCTGCGCATGTTCGGCAACGACACCGAGCGCATCGGGCACCCCGAGCTCTGCGACGGCGGTCCGCTCCCCGGCCTGGCGCGCTGACGCCCGCGCGCCGACGGCGACGCGGTCGGTCGCTCGAGCATCCTCGAGATCCGCGCCGCGCTCGGCATGTTCGCGCGCTCGAGATCCACGTAGGCTCGGCGGATGCGCCATCGCCCGCTCGTGCTCGCCGCTGCGCTCCTCGTGTCCGTCGGCGCGCTCGCGGGGGTCGCGGATGCCGACGTGATCGGCACGATGCCGCAGTGTCAGCCATGGGAGGACGCGCGGCTGGGACACGGCTTCACGCGGTGCGAGCCGCGCGCCTGCCGGCGCGACGCGCAGTGCTCCGGCGCGAGCTGCGAGACGCGGCGCGTGTGCATCGTCCGCGAGGAGGTGGCGGTCAGCTCACGGGGGCCGTGTCGCGATCGCGACGGCGACGGCGCGTGCGATCGTCACCTCGAGATCCGCGAGCGAGAGGCCGGCGCCTGCGGGCCGCGCGGTCGCTGCGACGAGGGCGCCTGCCGGGTCCGCGGCACCTGTCGACCTCGATAGGGGCGCGAGCGGAGCGCAGCCCCGTCTCCATCGAGCGAGCGCGGGTTCGCGCGTGCTCGCTCCGCGGACCACGCTGCGGCGATGGGCACGATCAACGAGGATGTGAGCAGGCTGGGGCACGTGCTCGGGACCGTCCTGCGCGAGCAGAACGGCGAGGCGTTCTTCCAGCTGGTCGAGGAGATCCGCACGAGCACCAAGTCGCTGCGCGAGGCGGGCGAGGACACCGCGCCGCTGCAGCCGCGGCTCGCGGCGCTCGCCCTCCCGGATGCCGAGGGGCTGGTGCGCGCGTTCTCGCTCTACTTCCAGCTCGTGAACATGGCGGAGGAGCACGAGCGCGTGCGGCGCGTCACCGCGGCGCCGGGCCCCCGCAAGGAAGGCATCGAGGACGCGCTGCGGCAGCTCGCGGCGCAGGGGACGACCGCCGACCAGGCGTGCGCGCTGATCGCGCGGGTCGAGCTCGGGCTGACCTTCACCGCGCATCCGACCGAGATGCGGCGCCGTACGCTGCGCGAGCACCTCGCGGCGATCGCGCGCGAGATCGGCACGCTCGATGATCCCGGGTCGCACGAGCGCGTGACCGCGCACGTCGAGGCGCTGTGGGGAACGCTCGAGCTGCGGCGCACCCAGCCGACGGTGCACGACGAGGTGCAGGGCGGGCTCGCGTACGTCCCGGTGATCGCGTCGGTGCTGCCCACGCTCGAGCGCGAGCTGCGCCGCGCGTTCCGCGACGTGTACGGCCGCGACGAGGCGCTCGAGCTGCCGCTCGCGTTCCACTCGTGGATGGGCGGCGATCGCGACGGCAACCCCAACGTGACGCCCGAGGTCACGCGCGAGACGTTCGCCTATCACGCCGAGCGCGCGCGCGTGCTGCTGCAGGACGAGATCGCGTCGGCCTACGCGAGCCTCAGCCAGCACGCGACGCGCATGGACGCCGTGCCCGCGGCGGTCGCGGGCCACGAGGAGCCGTGGCGCGCACAGCTGCTCTCGCTGCACGACGCGCTGGCCGACCGCTCGGCGAGCGCTCCGCCGGCGCGGCGTATGCCC
>JALYRN010000770.1 GCA_030855295.1 Myxococcota bacterium
CGCCTCGACCGCGCGATCTCGGCGCTGCTCACGCGGGCGTTCCGCCGGGATCGGACCGACGACGAGATGCTGCGATACGGCGCGCTCGCGCGGAGCGCGCCCGGCTTCGCCGAGGGCGACGACGACGCGCGCGTCCGCGAAGGGCTGCGCACGGTCATCGCCGCGGCGCTGCAGTCTCCGCACTTCCTCTATCGCGTCGAGCGAGGGCGGCGCGACGAGGCCACGCGGAGCGGCGACGTGCTGCGGGTGCCGCTCACCGAGCGCGAACTGGCGACGCGGTGGTCGTACGCGCTCTTCGACGCACCGCCCGACTCCACGCTCGACGCCGAGCTCGCCTCGGGCGCGCTCGCGACCGACGAGGGCCGGCGCGCCGTCGTCGCGCGGATGCTCGCCGACCCGCGCGCCGACGAGACGATCCTGCGCTTCCACCGGCGTCTCTACGGAGTCGCCGACTACACCAGCATGCGCCGCGACCAGGCGGTCTTCCCGGGCACCGAGAGCCTGGGCGCCGACGCCGAGCGCGAGTCGACCGCGCTCCTCCGCCACGTCGTCGCGGAGGAAGGCGGCGTGCGCGAGCTCCTGCTCGACCGCACGGGCTTCGTGAACCGTCGCCTGGCCGAGCTCTACGCGCTGCCGACGGAGGGACGCGCCGACGACGTCTTCGAGCGCGTCGAGCTCCCCGACACGCGGCCCGGCATTCTCACGCGGGTCGGCTGGACCGCGTGGCAGGCCGATCAGCTCGAGCGGCGCACCATCCTGCGGGGCGTGTTCGTCATCCGGAACATCCTCTGCGAGCCGCTCGGCCCGCCTGCATCGGGCAACTTCGCCTCGGCCGCGATGCGCGGCGCGCCCGAGGGCCCGGCGACCAACCGCGATCTCGTCGCGTTCCGCACCGAGTGGGCCGACTGCGCCTCGTGCCACGCCACGCGCATCAACCCGATCGGCTTCGCGTTCGAGGGCTACGACGCGCTCGGCAGATTCGTGACGACCGACCGCGGCCTGCCGATCGACGCGAGCGGCTCGCTCGCGATCGGCGGCGAGGTGATCGAGTACGCGAGCGCGAGCGATCTCCTCGCCCAGATCGCGGAGCGGCCTGCCGCACACGACTGCTACGCGTCGAGCGCGATGGAGTACCTGCTCGGCGCGCGTCCCCTCGGTCTCGATGCCAGCGTCGCCGGCGCGATCGGCGACGCGAGCCTGGAAGAGGGGCTGTCCGTTCGCCGGATCTTCGCGGAGATCCTCTCGTCGGATTCATTCCGGACGCTGCGCGTTCCTGCACCTGGAGTCGCACGATGACGATCTGCTTCAAGCGTCGGTTCTTCCTCGCGGGCGCTGGCGGTGCGCTGGTGTCGCTGCCGTTCCTTCCGTCCCTCGCGCCTCGCATCGCGCGCGCGTCCGACGGAGCGCTGCCGTTCTGGATCAGCTTCGTGCAGGTCTTCGGGGTGCAGCAGCACGCGCGCTTCGGCGGCCCGCACGCCGGCGAGAGCGAGGGCTTCTGGCCCGACGTGCCCCTGACCGACGGCGCGTACGCGCGGCTCTCCGCCGGCAGCTTCCCGGAGCTCGACGCCAGCGCTCGCGCGCTCCACGAGCTGCGCGGGCTCGAGCCCCACCTGTCCGTGCTCCGCGGCATCCGCATGCACGAGATCGCGGCCAACCACCACGAGACGCGACGCGCGCAGCTGCTGACGGGCTCGGCGCAGACGTACGAGCGGCCCGATCGCCAGGCCGAGCACCACAGCAACGCGTGGGGCCGGCACGAGAGCATCGACTGGCGCATCTGTCGCGAGCTCGACGGCAGCCGTCCGATCCACTGCGCGAAGAACCAGGGCGCGTTCCAGGTCAGCTTCGACGCCTCCCTGGCGAGCGATCACGGGCTCACCAACCCCAGGACGCTCTACGACCAGTTCTTCCGCGTCGTAGGCGAGTCCAGCAGCGCCCCGCTCCGGCGCGCCCTCGCCACCGACGTCGTGGGCGCCGAGCTCCAGTCGCTGCGCGCCGACGCGCGGCTCTCGAGCGCCGATCGCGTCAAGCTCGAGCGACACTTCGACCTGCTTCGCGACGTGGAGATCCGGCTCACGTGCGTGCTGCCCGACGAGGGCTCCGCGCACCTCGAGCACCTCCGGCGCTCGACCGAGATGGTCCCCGAGATCCGCGACGGCGTGACGGTGGGTGAGCGCCCGCGGCACGAGGTCCGCGAGTTCCCGGAGGAGATCACGCTGGCGTTCCTGGAGGTGCTCGCGCTCGGCGCGTCGTGCAACGCGTTCCGGTTCGCGAGCGTGACCTCCGAGGGCGTGTTCTTCGCGAACACCGACATCTTCCCGGAGGGCGCCGAGCGCAGCGCCGGCTTCCCGAGCTGGTACCACAACATCTCGCACCGGACGCTCTCGACCGTCGACGGCGAGGGGAGTTGGTCGGGCGTCGGCGTCCACGAGCACCACCGGGTCGATCGCTGGTACGCGCGGCGCTTCCGCTTCCTCGTGCAGCGCCTGCTCGATCTCGGCGTGCTCGACGACGGTGTGTGCACGTGGATGAACGAGATCGCGAACGGCGCCCACGAGGCGACCGACGTCCCGGTGGTGCTCGCCGGAACGTGCGGCGGGCGGCTCCACAACGGGCTCTACGTCGACCTGCACGGCCCCGCGTCGGGCGGAGCGCACTCGGTCGATCGTCTCCTGCCCAACAACCGGCTCCTCAACACGATTGCCGCGTCGATGGGCGTGCGCGGCGAGGACGGCGGCCCGATCGCCGACTTCGGCGGCGTGCGAGAGGACGGCTCGCGCGACGAGGGCGGCTTCGTCGACGAGCTCGTCGCGTTCTGATCTCGAGGCGCCAGACGCAGTCGACGGCGGCGGTCGCCGTGCTTTCGTGTGTGTGTGATTGACACGAAACGACGATCCTCCGCCGCTTCGGTTCGAAGCAGGGGCTGCTCGAGGCGGGCACGGCGCAGGTGCGCGATCACATCGCAGCCCAGCGCATGGCCGCGCCGGTCGGCGACGTCGAGGGCGCGATCGAGAACCTCCTCGATCACTACGACGCGTGGGGCGACGTCTCGCTGCGGATGCTCGCAGTCGCGGAAGAAGCGGGCGAGGGCGACGGGGCGCGCGAGGGGCGCGCGTTCCATCGCGCGTGGGTCGAGCGCGTCTTCTCGCCGTTCCTCGAGGGCCTGACCGGCGCGCGGCGCGAGCAGCGCGTCGACCAGCTCGTCGCGGTGACCGACGTGTACGTCTGGAAGATCCTGATCCGTGATCTCGGCCGCACGCGCCGTCGCGCGAAGGCGACGCTGCTCGATCTCGTGCGGCGCATCACGGGCGCCGCGGAAGGATGAGCATGGCGGACGTCTTCGTGTACACCTCGCCCGCCCACGGGCACCTCTTCCCGATCGTCCCGACGATGCTCGAGCTGCGCGCGCGGGAGCACCGCGTGCACGTGCGGACGCTCGCGGGCGAGGTCGAGCGGATGCGCGGCCTCGGGCTCGAGGCCTCACCGATGGCGCGCGCGATCGAGGAACGCGCGCTGGACGATCACCTCGCGCGCACACCGCCCGGCGCGCTCGACCGCGTCCTCGCGTGCTGGCTCGATCGCGCGACGCACGAGATCCCCGACGTGCGGGAGGGGCTCGCGAACACGGGCGCCGACGTCGCGCTCGTCGACGTCAACAGCTGGGCCGCGCTCGCTGCCGCGGAGGCGAGCGGCCTTCCGTTCGCGATCTTCGCGCCGTACTTCCTGCCGCTCGCGATCCCCGGACGTCCGCCGTTCGGGCTCGGGATGGCGCCGGCGCGCGGCGTGCTCGGGCGTGATCCGGCAGGCGGTGTTGTGGCAGAGGAAGTCCGTCTCGCCGGCCGTGACCGCGTCCATCGGTGTCCTCCTT
>JALYRN010000771.1 GCA_030855295.1 Myxococcota bacterium
GCGCGGCGCCGATCGAGCTCGAGCTGCGCGTCGGCGGCGTCGCGCGCGATCCGGCGCCGCTGCTGATCGAGCCCGCGCAGCCGTAGCGAGACGGCGCCGCGCGGGCGTATCCTGGCGACACGCGCTCCTGCGGTGGGAGCGATTTTTTCTTACGTCGGGGGAACAGCGATGCGCAGCCACGTCCGCGCCGTGATCGGCGCTCTCCTCGTGATCGCGTCGAGCGGCTGCGACCTCTTCGACTCCGGCGATCGGCCCGACGCCGGTCGGCCCGGGAGCGCGGGCGTCGGCGACGCGTGCACCGATCCGGTGATCTGCCGGTCGGGGCTGATCTGCGCGGCCGAGGGAACGTGTCAGCCGAGCGGGTTCGGCGTCGAGGGCGCGGTGTGCTCGCTGACGGGCGACTGCGGGCCCGCGCTCTACTGCGACGCGCGGCGCGTGTGCTCGCCCGCGGGCATGGGCGCGGAGGGCGCCGACTGCGAGGGAACGCAGGACTGCGAGCACGGCCTGACGTGCAACGTCGAGGGCTTCGGCGGGCGCTGCCGCGCGTCCGGGAGCGGCGATCTCGGTGACGCGTGCGAGAGCGGGAGCGACTGCCTCGCGGGGCTCAGCTGTCTGGAGTCGGCGATGGGCCGTCGCTGCGACAACCCGCCCGTGCTCGACGGAGACGGCGGCCCGCCGCCGGTGCTCCCGCCGCTCTGGCCCGGCGTCGAGTGCACCGTCGACGACGGCGCGCCGCGCGCGTACTTCCGCGTGCCGCGCGGGACCGAGGCAGACGGCGACTTCTATCGGCTCCCGTTTCCGAACGACGTGCGGCGCCGTGACGGGGGGCTCGATCTGTCGGGCGCGCCGACGCCGGGCTCGGCCACGCCGGTCGACGTGCTCGGGCTGCACGTCGACGCATCGCAGGAGGACCTCGACGGCTTCGCGACGAACCCGGTGATCTACTTCCGGTTCTCGCGCGCGTACGACGGCGCATCGCTCGGCGATCGCGTGCGCTGGGTCGACATCACGCCGGGCTCGCCGACGTACGGGCAGGATCGCGGGCTCGCGTGGATCACGACGTTCGGATCGATCACGCGCTACATCTGCCCCGACTGGATCGCGTTCCGCGCGGGGCACGGTGATCCGCTGCGGCCCGGCACGACATACGCGCTGATCCTGGAGCGCGGCGTGACGGCGTCGGAGGGTGGCGGCGAGTTCGCGCGCGACGCGGATCTCGATGCGCTCCTGAGCGACGCGGCGCCCAGCGACGGCGCGCTGATGCACGCGTGGAGCGCGTACGCGCCGCTGCGCGCGTTCGCTGCGGCCGGCGAGGTCGACGCGAGCACGATCCTGAACGCCGCGGTGTTCACGACGCAGACGATCGAGGATGTCGTGCCCGCGCTGCGCGCGGCGATCCGCGCGCGCGAGGTGCCCGCGCTCAGCGACGTGACGGTGTGCGGCGAGGGCGTGACCTCGCCGTGCGACGACGGAACCGAGCAGCGCCGCTGCGGCGCGCCCGACGCGGCGTTCACCGAGGTGCACGCGCGCATCGCGCTGCCGATCTTCCAGCGCGGCACGGCGCCCTACGAGACGCCGGAGGACGGCGGCGCAATCGAGCTCGACGCGAGCGGCGCGGCGACGGTCGTGCGCGAAGAGCCGGTCTGCATGGTGATGACGATCCCGACCGGCGCTCCGCCGGCGGGAGGGTTCCCGGTCGTGATCGCGGCGCACGGGACCGGCGGCAGCTTCACCGGCCCGGTCGGCGACGGGCTCGCGCAGACGTGGGCGACCGGTGACGTCGTCGGCGCCGCCATGCGCGCGGTGACGCTCTCGATCGATCTGCCGCAGCACGGATCGCGCCGCGGCTTTTCGACGCGCACGCCCGATCGGCTGGTGTTCAACTTCGCGAACCCGCGCGCGGCACGCGACGTGTGGCTGCAGGGCGCGGCGGATCTGATGTCGCTGGTGCGCTTCGCGGAGGGCTACGCCGCGGACGCCGCGAGCTCGCCGACGGGGGAGGCGCTCGACCTCGACGGGGCGCGCATCGTGGTGTGGGCGCACAGCCAGGGCGCGACCCACGCCGCGCTGATGACGCCCTTCGAGCCGGGCGTGCGCGCGGTGCTGTTCAGCGGGCTGGGCGGCGATCTCACGGAGTCGCTGCTGACCAAGACCGAGCCGGTCGACATCGCGTCGGTGGTGCCGATCGCGCTGCTGGATCCGGACGGGAGCGGCGCGCTGACGGTCGGCGACTACCACCCGGCGCTCGCGATGATCCAGGCGTACTACGAGCGCGTCGATCCGGTGAACTACGGCCGCCGGATGTGGCGTGATCCGCGCGAGGGCGATCTCGGGCGGCACCTGATGATGACGTGGGGCGCGGGGGATCACTTCTCGACCGAGCGAACGATGAACGCGTTCGCGAGGAGCGCTTCGCTCTCGATGGTCGCGCCGCAGCTCGCGGACATCGGCGTGGCGACGGTCGATCCGCCGCTGAGCGGCAACGCGACGGTCGGCGGCGAGGTGCGGACGGTCGGGCTGCGGCAGTACGCGCCGCCCGACGGGGTCGACGGACACTTCGTGTCGACGCGCGCGGTGCAGGGACGCGCCGACGCGACTCGCTTCGTGCTCGAGTCGCTCGCCGGGGGAACGCCGACGATCGGCGAGTGACGCGCCCGGTCGCCGGGCGCGGGTTGCGCCGGTCGCCAGGCGCGGGTTGCGCCGGGGACGAGCGGCGTGCGAGACCGTCGGAGCATGACGGGGGTGTTCGATCTCGATCGCATCGGCGGGCGCGCGGCGCTCGCCGAGCTGGTCGACGAGGTGCTCGCGGCCGGCGATGCGGCGCGGCGGATGTACGAGGCAGGGCTGATCCGCTGGACGGATCGCACACGCATCGAGATGAAGCCCGATCGCAGCCCGGTGACCGAGGCCGATCGCGCGGTCGAGGATCGGCTCGCGGGCTTCCTGCGGAAGCGATATCCCGACGCCAGCTTCCTCGGCGAGGAGACGGGCGAGAGCGGACCCGAAGAGGCCGGGCTGCGCTGGGTGCTCGATCCGATCGACGGCACGCGCGCGTTCGTGCGCGGCATCGAGACGTGGTCGGTGCTGCTCGGGCTGATCGCCGACGGAGCGCCGGTGCTCGGCATCGCGTACATGCCGTGCGTCGAGGATCTCTTCGTCGGCGTGCGCGGCGAGGGCGCGCTGGGGAACGGGCGACGGCTCGCGGTGTCGCGGGTCTCGACGCTCGAAGACGCGACGATCTCGCACGGGACGCTGCAGCAGTTCACGGGCGCGGGGATGGTGCCGGCGCTCGCGCGGCTGGGAGAGCGCACTGCGTCGCAGCGCGGATTCGGGGACTTCGACGGCTACCGGCGCCTGCTGCGGGGGCAGGTCGACGCGATGGTCGATCCCGCGGTGATGCCGTGGGACATCTGCGCGGCCGCGGTGCTGGTGCACGAGGCGGGCGGCGTGCTGACGGGCTTCGACGGAGAGCCGACGATCTTCGGCGGGGGCGCGGTGGCGTCGAACGGGCGCTTCCACGCGGAGCTGCTCGCGCTGATCGATGCGCGCGATCCTTGAGCCGCGGCGGGCGCTGCTGATCGTCGCGGCGGCCGGGGCGCTCGCGGCGATCGTGGCGCTCGGGCTCGAGGTGATCGCGTACGAGGGGACGCGGGCGCGCTGGCGCGCGATCAGCGAGCGCGTCGACGAACGAGGCGGGTACGACGCAGCACGGAGCGACGCGCTCTACGCCGAGGTGCGCGCACGCCGGAGCGACGCCGTGCGCGATGCGTGGATCGCGGCCGCGCTGATGATCCTCGCGGCGAGCGGCGCGGGCGGCCTCGGGCGCGCGGTGGAGCTCCGCAGCGGGGGAGAGAGCGCGGGCGTCGGG
>JALYRN010000107.1 GCA_030855295.1 Myxococcota bacterium
AGAGAGGCCCGCGATCGGCAGATCCGACGTCACGCCCGCGCCGAACGGGCTCGGCGCGCTCTCGAGCGTCGGCTGCGGGCCGCCTCCGCTCGAAGCGGGCAGCAGCATCGTCCGGGGCACTGCCGAGGCGTGCCCCTCACGCTCGCGGATCATCGGGCCGCTCGGATCGCGACGGTCCCCACCCAGCGAGCCGATCGACGAGCTGCCGCCGCGCAGACGCACGACATCGAGGCCCGCGCGCTGCGCCGCCATGCGCAGCACCTCCGCGAGATCCGTCGCGTCCTCGTAACGCCCCTCGGGGTTCTTCGCGAGCGCGCGCATGACCACGTCCGCGATCGCATCGGGCACGTGCGCGCCGCCCGCGCGCGCCTTGAGGTGCGGCGGCGAGTCGTGGATGTGCTTCATCAGCAGCGTGACCGGCGCCGATCCGTCGAACGGCGTCTCGCCGCAGAGCAGCTGGTACGTCAGCACGCCGAGCGAGTACACGTCGCTGCGCGCGTCGGTTCGCTCTCCGGCCGCGCCCTCGGGCGAGATGTAGCGCGCCGTGCCGAACACCAGGCCCGACTGGGTCGCGCTGGTCTGATCGTCGCCACGGAGCACGCGCGCGATGCCGAAGTCGAGCACCTTCACGAAGTCGGGATCGCGTCCCTTCGTGATCAGGAAGACGTTCTCCGGCTTCACGTCGCGATGGACGATGCCCTGCCCGTGCGCCTCGCCGACGCCGTCGCAGACCTGCGTCGCGACGTGCAGCGCGCGGTGCACCGGCATCGGCGTCTCGACGCGCACCATCTCCGCCAGCGTGCGACCGCGGAGCAGCTCCATCACGAGATAGAGGCTGCCGTCGGGCAGCTGGCCGAAGAGGAACACGCGGACGACGTTCGGATGATCGAGCGAGGTCGAGATCCGCGCCTCGCGATGGAAGCGCCTCACCGCATCGGGGTTCCGCGCGAGGTCGGGGTGCAGGATCTTGATCGCGACGTCACGCCCCAGCGTGGTCTGACGCGCACGGTAGACCGCGCCCATCCCGCCCTGGCCGATGCGCTCCTCGATGCGGAACTGATCGAGCAGCACCTGCCCGATGCGCGGATCGGTGTCCTCCTGCGCCAGCCGGAGCGACGCGCCGTCGCGCTGACAGAACGCGGCCGCCGCGTCGTAGCGCGTTCCACAGCGCGGACAGAGCTTCGCGAACGCCTCCATCGCCTCGGTGCTCGGGCTGGGCCTCGGCCACCCGGGCGGCCCGGGTCCCCGACATCCCGCCCCGACGTACTCCTCTAGCATGGATCGCGCCCGGACACCCGACGCTTGCCCCGCTTGCCGTGCCTGGAGCGTGGACGGTATCGTGGCGCCCATGCGGAAGACGGCGCCGGCCATTTCGATCGTGCGTGTGCTCGGGTCCCTCGCGATCGTCGCGTGCACGCTCGCTCCAGCGGTGGCGCGCGCCGATGCCTCGGTGATGGTGCTCGGGATCACGTCGCCGGAAGGCGACGACGAGTTCGCACGGAACCTGACCGGCGCGATCCGACACGAGGCCTCGCAGGTCGACGGATGGCAGGTGAGCGATCGCGAGGTGACGCTCTCGCAGATGTCGCTCGCGCACGGCTGCGCCGACACCCCCGACGCCGCCTGCCTCCGGCAGATCGCGACGACGCTCAACGCGCAGCGGGTCGTCTACGGCACCGTGCGACGCGACTCCGCGCGAGACTTCCAGGTCACGCTCTCGCTCTTCGACGCCGAGACCGGCCAGATCGAGCGCAGCGTCGAGGAGACCCTCCCCGGCGCGCGCACCGACATCGACGATCTGCGCGCCCCCGCGCGCACGCTCGTCGCGCGGCTCTCCGGCCCGCAGACCGGATCGCTCAGCGTCGCGTCGAACGCGCCGGGCGCGACCGTCCGCGTCGATGGCGACGTCGCCGGCACGACCGACGGCGACGGCAACTTCGAGATGCCCGCGATCCCGGTCGGCCCGCACCGCGTGCAGGTCAGCGCCGAGGGCCGCGAAGACTGGAGCGGCGACGTGACGATCGCGCGCGGCACCGACATGACGCTCGACGCAGAGCTGCCCGAGGGCGCCGGCGATCCCGGTGGCGGAGGCGGCGGGCCGTCGATCAACTGGGCGGGCATCGCGCTGATCGCCGGCGGCGCGGCGGCGTTCGGCGTGACGATCTACACGTGGTCGCGCCTGCAGGCGATCAACGACGATCCGCAGTACTCGGGCTACCTCGCAGCGTTCGAACAGACCTACGACCCGGATGGCGACGGCCGCACCACGGGGCCGGATCGGGCGAGCTGCCAGTCGGCGGCCAGCGGCGACACGCTCGGCGGCAGCGTCGGTCCCGGCGTGCCGGGCGCCGTCGCGGGTCTCTGCAGCGAGGGCGACACGCTCGAGGTCCTGCAGTACGTGTTCCTCGGCGTCGCGATCGCGGCTGCCGGCGCCGGCGCGCTGCTGATGATCCTCGACGGCGGCGACGAGGGCGAGCCCGAGGTGACGCTGACGCCCAGCTTCGGCCCGAACGGCGGCACGCTCGGCGCGCGCGTTCGCTTCTGAAGCAGCTCCCCCGTGCGAATCGTCGGTGGGACGCTCTCGGGGCGGCGCTTCGCGGGCCCGCCCGGGAACGCGACGCGTCCGACCTCGGATCGCGTGCGCGAGGCGATCGCGTCGGCGATCGAGTCGCGTGGCGGGTTCGAGGGCGCGCGCGTGCTAGATCTCTTCGCGGGCACCGGCGCGATGGCGTTCGAGGCGATCTCGCGCGGCGCCGCGCACGCGGTGCTCGTCGAGCGCGACGCGAAGGTGGCGCGCGCGATCACGAGATCGGCGGAGGAGCTCGGCATCTCGTCGCAGTGCACGATCGTCGTGGCCGATCTGACGTCGAGAGGCGCCCTCGCTCGGATCGCGTCGGCCGCGCGCGGCGCGTACGATCGTGTGTTCGCCGATCCGCCGTATGCCGACATCGAGGCGGTCCCTCCGCTGCTGAGCGAGCTGCGTGCGCGCGGGCTGCTCGCGCCGGGGGCGATACTGGCCGTCGAGCACGCGAAGAGGCATGCTCCGGCGCGTCCGGAGGGCTTCGAGATCTTGTCCGAGCCGCGCTGCTACGGAGACACCGCCGTGCTCTTGCTGAGCATCCATCCGCCGGAGATCCGCACCCCCGACGAGGGCGAGGAGACCGCATGAGCGTCGCGATCTATCCGGGCTCGTTCGACCCGATGACGAACGGGCACCTGAGCATCATCAAGAGCGGTCTGGTCGTGTTCGACCGGCTGATCATCGCGGTGCTCCGCAACCCGCGGAAGGAGGCGCTCTTCACGGTCGAGGAGCGCGTCGAGATGATCCGCGAGGAGCTCGGGGAGGCCGGCAACGTCGAGGTCGACTCGTTCGACGGGCTCCTGGTCGAGTACTGCAAGCGCAAGAAGGTTCGCGTCGTGCTGCGCGGCCTGCGCGCCGTCGCGGACTTCGAGTACGAGCTACAGATGGCGAACATGAACCGCCACCTCAACACCGAGGTCGAGACGACGTTCCTGATGGCGAACGACGCCTACTTCTACGTGAGCTCGAACATCGTGAAGGAGGCGTGGCGCCTCGGCGGAGACGTGTCGCGCCTCGTCCCGAAGGGGATCGCCAAGCGCCTCGACGGCAAGTACGCCGCGCTGCGCAACCCGCCCTCTACCTGAGCGCTCGCCCCGGAGGGGAGCGCGCGTAGCGCGCGGACGGAAGGGCCCGGAGCGGGCGAGCCGATGTTGCGGCGAGCACTCCTGCCGTCACTCCGCGGCGTCGGCGACCGGCGGCGCGAGCACGTCGCAGAGCGCAGGGCGCAGCGCCGGCGCGGTCGCGAGGCCGAGCTCGACCGCCGCATCGAACGCCGCGAGATCGTCGAGCCCGATGCGTCCCACCCGCATGCGGTCGAGACACGCTGCGCCGCTCTCGAGCGCGACGCGCACACGCAGGTAGCCGTAGA
Organism: Myxococcota bacterium; assembly: GCA_030855295.1. Lineage (GTDB taxonomy): Bacteria > Myxococcota_A > Polyangia > Polyangiales > Sandaracinaceae > Sandaracinus. Next base: position 3,951 of record JALYRN010000107.1, read on the forward strand.
GGTAGCCGGCATCACGCGCGACGCCGCCGCCGCGATGTGCGCGCTCGGCGATCAGCACCGCGATCTCCGGCGAGAAGCCGTGCTGCTTGAACAGGAAGCGCGCGGTCTCGCCGAACGACGCGCCCGAGTGCAGCCGATCGGTCGCGATCACGCGCGCCGCGAGCACGCGGAGCCGATGCGAGTCGAGCGCGCCGGCCTGCTCCTCGAGGCAGATCGCGATGCCTTCTTGGTCGGCGAACGACCCCGCGGTGCCGATCTCGAAGATGCGGGTCGGCTGTCGCGCCGCGTTCGACGCCGCGATCGCGTGACCGAGGATCTCGTGCGCCACCAGGCGCCGTGACTCGACGCGCCCGAACCGTCGTGCCGCGATGAACACGCCTCGATCGCCGGTCGCCGCGCCAGCGACGAGGCGCGCGTCGATCTTCACCTCGAGCGTGTGCAGGCCCGCGGCGATCGCCGCCACGCGCAGCATCTCCGCGAGCTCCTCGGCCGGGACGGTGCGCTCTTCCTCGCTCGGCGCGAGCCGCTCGAGCAGCCCGCGCGCGACCGTGCTCACGCGAACCGGCGCCTGATCCTCGAGCACCACCTCGCGCATGCCGGTGCCGAAGCGGCGCGCCGCGAGCGGGCGCACGCGCACCGGATCGCCGACGCACTCGATCATCGCGAGATCGACCTCGAGCTCGTCGAGGCGAGCGAGGTAGAGCGGCCGCAGCGAGCGCGGCAGGCGATCCCTGCCGAGCGCGCGCGCCTCGTCGATCGCGCGCCAGAGCACCACGTCGACCCGCCGCCGCGCGAGCTCCCAGCGGGGCACCGGCGCTTCGCCCTTCGCGACCTGCTCGATCAGGCGGGCGCGCTCGATCGCCGCGTTCGACGGCGTGAGCGCGGGGAGCACCCGAGCATCGCGCGCGACGCGCACGAGGAGCGCGTCGATCGGCGCGATCGCAGCCAACGCCTCGGCCGCCGCGGCATCGCGAGCGACCGCCTCGGCGCGACCTTTCGTCGTCGCGTTCGCGCCGCGCGAGTACGTCCGCATGCAGCTCCGAGGGTAGCATCCGAGGCCACGGGGGCTATGGAGATCGTGCCGGCGATCGCGCGCGTGATCGCGTGGTACCCTGCCCTCTGATCATCACTTCGGGGATACATGGCACTGATGGAAGACAGCCTCGTCTCTCGGATCGCTTCGCTGCAGGACTACGCGAGCTATCGCGATCTGAATTGGGAGGGCTCTTTCGAAGAGTATCTCCGCGTCGTCCGCGAGCGTCCGACCGTCACGCGGAACGCCTTCCAGCGGCTCTACGACATGATCGTGAGCTACGGCGAAGAAGAGTACATCGACAACAAGAAGCGCCTCGTGCGCTATCCCTTCTTCAGTGATCCGATCGAGGGCGGGCGCGACGGAGTCTTCGGGCTCGACATCCCGCTGATGCGCCTGGTCAACGTGCTGCACGCGGCGGCGCTCGGGTACGGTCCCGAGAAGCGCATCATCCTGCTGCACGGCCCCGTCGGCTCGAGCAAGAGCACGATCGCGCGCCTGCTCAAGAAGGGTGTCGAGCGATACTCGCGCACCGCGGAGGGCGCGCTCTACACGTACAAGTGGGTCAACCTCAAGGACACGGGGCTCGCCGGCGACAGCGACGAGATGCCGTGCCCGATGAACGAGGATCCGCTCAAGCTGATCCCCGAGGAGTGGCGCGATCGCGCGGTGAAGGATCTCAGCCTCGGCTCGGATCGCTTCAGCCTCAGCGTGCCGGGCACGCTCAACCCGGCGAGCCGCTTCATCTTCCGCTGCCTGATGGAGAAGTACGGCGGCGACTGGGGTCAGGTCATCCAGAAGCACGTGCGCACCAAGCGCCTGGTGCTCAGCGAGAAGGACCGCGTCGGCATCGGCACCTTCCAGCCGAAGGACGAGAAGAACCAGGACTCGACCGAGCTGACGGGCGACATCAACTATCGGAAGATCGCCGAGTACGGCTCGGACTCCGATCCTCGCGCGTTCAACTTCGATGGTGAGTTCAACATCGCGAACCGCGGTGTGATCGAGTTCGTCGAGATCCTGAAGCTCGACGTGGCCTTCCTCTACGACCTGCTCGGTGCGACGCAGGAGCGGAAGATCAAGCCGAAGAAGTTCGCGCAGACCGACATCGACGAGGTGATCATCGGTCACACGAACGAGGCCGAGTACAAGAAGCTGCTCTCCAACGAGTTCATGGAGGCGCTCCGGGATCGCACGATCAAGATCGACATCCCGTACATCACGAAGGTCTCGGAAGAGGTCAAGATCTACAAGAAGGAGTTCGGCCCCGAGCGCCTCCGCGGGAAGCACGTCGCCCCGCACACGCTCGAGGTCGCCGCGATGTGGGCGGTGCTCACGCGGCTCGAGGAGCCGAAGAAGCACCAGCTCTCGCTGCTCCAGAAGATGAAGCTCTACGACGGCAAGACCCTGCCGGGCTTCACGCAGGACAACGTCAAGGAGCTGCGCAAGGAGGCCAATCGCGAAGGCCTCGACGGCATCTCTCCGCGCTACGTGCAGGACAAGGTCTCGAACGCGCTCGTGCGGGACGGCATCGAGGGATACATCAACCCGTTCATGGTCCTGAACGAGCTCGAGAAGGGCCTCGCCCACCACTCGCTGCTCGGCGATACCGATCAGAAGAAGAAGTTCCAGGAGCTGATCGGCGTCGTGAAGGGCGAGTACGAGGAGATCGTCAAGAACGAGGTCCAGCGCGCGATCTCCGCGGACGAAGAGGCGATCTCGCGCCTGAGCGCGAACTACATCGACAACGTCCGCGCGTACACGCTCAAGGAGAAGGTCAAGAACCGCTACACCGGGCGTGACGAGGAGCCGGACGATCGGCTGATGCGGTCGATCGAAGAGAAGATCGACATCCCGGAGAGCCGCAAGGACGACTTCCGGCGCGAGATCATGAACTACATCGGCGCGCTCGCGATCGAGGGGAAGAAGTTCTCCTACGACACGAACGACCGCCTGCGCCGCGCCCTCGAGATGAAGCTCTTCGAGGATCAGAAGGACTCGATCAAGCTCTCGTCGTTCGTCTCCAACGTCATCGACAAGGAGACGCAGGACAAGATCGACGTCATCAAGGATCGTCTGATCAAGTACTACGGCTACAACGAGGCGAGCGCGAAGGACGTGCTCTCGTATGTGGCGTCGATCTTCGCGCGCGGGGACGTGAAGAAGTAGTGGTGGACGCGACGCGGTCTCGCTCCACTTGCCGGTGGGGCGGACGCGCGGCGCGTGCGCGGCTTGCGTTCGGTCTCGCACCACCACACGCGTGGGGTCGACGCGCGGTCATCGTCTCGGCGTCGCTGCGCTCGCCTCGCGCGCGGAGCCATCGGGCGGTGGGGCGGCTGGGGGCTCACTCGCCGGGCAGTCGACAGCGACCTGTGTTGCACTGGACATCCATGCAACAGGTCGAGCTCTCGCCGCACGCCGCCTCGATCGGTGCGCAGCATGCGTCGCTCTCCGCGAAGACGACGACGAAGCCGCTGGGCGCGAGGCCGCCCGTGAGGACGTCGCCTCCCAAGCTCGCCTCTCCGGTGAACCACCCGCCGAGCGCGATCTGATCCTCATTCGCGGCGATCACCGCGGCGTCGTCGTCGCTCGCGCCGCCCAGCACGAGGTGATATCGAGGGCAGCCCCAGACGTCGTACCGCGACACGAACGCGTCGCGACGGCCGATGGGCCGCCGCTCGCCGGCGCTGCTGAGCTCCGAATAGCCGTCGACCACCCCGGCGATGAGCACGCCTCGGGCGTCGAGCGCGACGCTGCGTCCGATCGAGCCTTGCGAGTCGACGACGCGATCCCAGAGGTGCGCGCCGTCGCTCGCATAGACCGCGAGGAACGCGTTGTTCCCCTCGCGCGGCCCGCCTCCGAAGTCGGTGAGATTCCCAGGCGTGCCGGTCAGCGCGATTCCGCCGCTTGCGTCGATGTCGACGCCGGATACGTGCACGAACGTCGGCACCGGGCCGAGCGGCAAGTAGACGCGATCCCACACGTGCGCTCCGTCGCCCTCGAGGCGCGCGAGGAACGCCCCCACGTCGTGAACCGCCCCTCGCGAGCCGCCGCCGAGATCGATCGGCCCGCGGAACGCGCCCGACCACGCGACTCCGCCGCGCGCGTCCACGGCCACTGCGATGCCGCCGTCGTCCTCTGCGCCGCCTGCGGTGCGCACCCACCCCAGCGCGCCGGTTGCGTCGTACATCGCGACGAAGGCGTCGCCTCGTCCGGCGCTCGTGCGATCGTCGCCGCCGAAGTCGACGCTCTCCTCGAAGCGCCCGGTGACGACCACGACGCCATCTGCCGTCGCGACACTGCGCGCCGCGTCGACGCCGCCCGCGCCGAGCACGCGATCCCACACGTGCTCTCCGCTCGCGGAGTAGCGCGCGACGAACGCGTCCGAGTCGCCGCCGGCAGCGCGCGGCCCGCCACCAAAATCCGCGCTGTCCCAGAACCAGCCCGCGACGACGACGTCGCCGCCGTCGTCGACCGACACCGCGCTCGCCACGCCGGAAAACGTTTGGTCCCACGCGTGCTCACCGGCGGGACCGAACGCCGCGACGTACGCGGCGACGGGCGCAGTCGAGGTGCGCGCGCCGCCACCGAGATCGACCGTGCCCTCGAAGCTGCCCGTGACGACCACTCCGCCCGACGGCGTCATCGCGAGCGACGAGACCGTCACGCGTCCGTCGCCCGTGAGCGCTCGATCCCATCTCCAGTCCGTCGACGCGCAGCTCGTGGTGCACGACACCGGCCCAGCGTCGACGCCGGCGTCGCCGGGGCCCCCGTCGATCGCCGCGTCCACGGCGCCGTCGGGCTCGCTCGGTCCCGAGCACGCGCTCGCGAGCACGAGGCACGCCGCGAGCGTCCACGAGTGGCGCGCGCTCAGCATCCGCCGCCGATCGGCGGTCCGACCTCGGGCGGCGGTCCGGCGTCGACGTCTCCGCCGGCCGCATCGGCGCACGCGCTGCGGTCGACTCGATACACCGTGGTGTACCAGCCGGCATCGGAAGCCGCGCAGTCGGGCGAGCACCGGGCGCGCTCGCCGGGTGTGTCGAACACACACTCACGCGGCACGCACACGCGATCGCGCGGCAGCCGCGGATCCAGTGAATGGTCTGCCACGAACATCTGCTGGTACGGAGCCGCGTAGAATCCTTCGTAGATGACGGTGGAACAGGTGTGCTCGCAAGACGACGCGCCGAGCTCCACCGGACCGCTCTGGGTATAACCGCGGTGGAAGATCGCGCCCTCCGGCCAGCCGCAGTCGAAGATCACGGTCCGGAGCCCTTGATCTCGGCAGCGCGTCGGTAGCGCGATCGGCCCCATCGCATCGTCGAGCTCGAAGCAGTTGCACGGCTGGTACCAGCCATCGGGCCGGAGCCGGAACCCCGGAATCGGCTCGTCGGCGCAGCGCCTAGGCCTGCAGCCGCCGACGCACCCGTCGGGGCAGAGCACCGGTGGCGGCCCGATGTTTCCGTCGGGCCCGGAGTCCGAGCCCGCATCGCGCGACGCGTCCATTCCTGCGTCGTGCTCGCGCACGCCGACGTCCTCCGCGACCATCGGCTCCGAGCACGCCGCGACGAAGAGGCTCGAGAGCGCCGCCAGAGCGCCTGCGTATGTGGGCCTCGCCGTCATCCCTCAGTATGGTCCGACTCTTCTACACCGCGGTTGTGTGCGCGGGGGCGGCACTCGGATGCTTCTTGGCGACAAGATCGCGCTCTCCGGCTCCCCACGGAGCAGTGAGCTCCACACGCGGGGGCGACGCCGATGTCCGCCGCCTCATCCGCGACACGGCTAGCGCTAGCTCATTCAGTTCAGAGCGTCGCGCGGGGGCAGAGGCCGCCCATCACTCGGACGTGGGCGGTCGCCTCGCCGATGCCGTCGACGGCGACGCGGAGAGTGATCGGGTACTCGCGGGACTCGCACGGGCGATCGCCGGGGAGGATCGCGAGCGTGCCGAGCGAGTCGCCGCAGTGCAGCGTCATCGTCTGCGCGACCTCGTAGGGATCGCCGCCGTCCATGTCGATGCGGACGCGCGCGCGCACGCAGTCGGGCACCTCGACGCCGTCGACGCGAAGCGACCAGCGGATCATCGCGCCGCCCTGCGAGCCGAAGATCAGCGGCGTGAGCTCGCCGTCGGTGAAGGCGCGGTCCTCGTCCCACGGACCGATCGCGACGCGCGCGCCGCTCAGCGTTCCCTCGAAGGGCGCGTCGCAGCTCTCGACGAGCGGCGGGAGGCAGCTGCCTCCAGGCGGCACGCCGTCGCAGAGCGGCTCGACCACCCACCGGCCGTCGCGACAGTCGGCTTCATGGCCGGCGTACCCTTCGCAGTGCAGCGCGCTGCCCGAGCGCGGCGGGGTCGCATCAGGTGCCGGACCCTACGACCGTGGCGCCGGGATCCGACAATACCGGTCGCGTCGCTCGGAATTCCTGCATGATCGCGTCGGTATGCAAAGTGCTCTGAGCTCCAACATGTCTTCTTCTTCTCGTGCCTCGTTCGCGTGCTGCGCTGCCGCGGCCTTCATGCTCGGCGGATGCAGCGGCCTCATCTCGTTCGACGTCACGCACGACATCGCCGAGCAGCAGGTCGAGGGCGGCGCGCTCGGCGGCGTGCTCGGCGGCGTCGTCGAGATCCCGCTGGACATCGATCTCTCGGCGGAGACCGCCGCGCGCGACACCGGTCCGGCGCAGCACGTGTACCTGACCGAGCTCTCGCTCGCGATCACGCCCACCGCCGAGCCCGCCGGCGACACCGACGACTTCGACTTCCTCGACGCGATCGAGATCTTCGTCGAGAGCCGGCAGGCCGGCTCGACGCTGCCGCGCCAGCGCATCGCAGTGCTCGACCCGGTGCCGCGCGGCGTGCGTCGGCTCGAGCTCGAGCCCGAGGGGGTCGATCTGATCGAGTACGTGCAGGAGGGCGCGCTGCTGACGTCGAACGCGCGCGGCACCTTCCCGCCCGACGCCGTGACGTTCGACGGCCGCATCGTGCTCGTGGTCGAGGTGCTCTGACTACAGGAGTGCTCGCCCCCGCAGGAGGGTGAGCCGATTCGGACCGGGCGCCGACGTTGTTGTGGGGGCGCGCGCGCGGTAAGGATGCGCGCCATGCGCCTCCAGGCTCCTCTCTCGCTCGCGCTCGTCGCCGCCATCGCGCTCGGCGGCTGCTACTTCACACGCTCGCCGAGCCGCCCGCTGCCGGGGCTCGCGTTCCTGCGCGACGGCGACGTGCGACAGCGCTGCCTCGTCGTGTTCGTGCCTGGCTTCCTCGACGGGCCGGACACCTACCGAGAGCACCGCTTCCCCGACGAGGTGCTGCGCTCGGGCGCGGCGTGCGACTCCGTCGCCGTCGATCTGCACATGCGGTACTACGCCGAGCCCGGCGTCGCCGACGTGCTCTACGAGGACATCATCGCGCCCGCGATCGCGCGAGGCTACGAGGACATCTGGCTGGTCGGCATCTCGATGGGCGGCCTCGGCGCGACGCTGCTCGCGCGCCAGCATCCCGAGGCGATCGACGGGCTGATCCTGCTCTCGCCGTATCTCGGCGATCCGAGCGTCGCGCGCCGCATCGACGAAGCGGGTGGGCTCGCCGAGTGGACTCCGGGCGAGCTGCCGGCGCAGATGAACGAGGAGAACTTCACGGTCTTCCTCTGGGCGTGGCTGCGGGGGCTGATCGAGGATCCCGACGCGATGCCGCCGATCTTCCTGGGCTGGGCCGAGGGAGAGCAGCTCGCGCCCGTCGCGCGCGTGCTCGGCGCGGCGCTTCCCGAGGGCCACACGCTGACGGTCGAGGGCGATCACAACTGGGCGACGTGGCGACCGATCTTCCGCGAGCTGCTCTCGCGCGCGCGCATCGGCCTCGGACATAGTCAATCCGTGCTCGCGGGCCGCTGAATTCGGACGCTCGCCCAGAAGCGAGCTAGGATCGCGCTCCGGATCGACGGGGAGGAACGCGGATGAAGCTCGGGAGCATGGGAACGGCGCTGGCGGTCGTGGTCGCAGCGCTCGCGCTCGCGCCGATCACGGCGCAGGCACAGGAGACGCAGGCCGCGCAGCCAGGGGCCGAGGACGCGCGCACGCTTTTCCAGCGGGGTCAGACCGCGTACTCGCAGGGCGACTACGACGGAGCGATCACGCAGTGGGCGCGGGCATACGAGCTCGATCCGCGCCCGCTCCTGCAGTTCAACCTCTCGCAGGCGTACGAGCGGCTCGGTCGGCTCGAGGACGCGATCGGCGCGCTCGAGCAGTACCTCGAGAACGCGGATCCGAACGACGAGCACCAGGCCGACGCGCGGGCGCGACTCTCGTCGGTGCGCGAGCGTCTCGGGCGCACGAGCGTGCGGATCGTCGGCGGCCCCGAAGGCGCGACGATCTTGATCGACGGCAACGACGTCGGCCGCACTCCGCGTCCCGATCCCATCCAGGTGGCGCCGGGGTCGCACCGCGTGATCGTGCGCGCGAGCGGCTACGCGGACTTCACGTCGAGCGTCGTGGTCTCGGCCGGACAAGCGGTCGAGGTCCCGGTCGAGATGGCCCCGGCCGCCGCCGCGGTCGCGAGCGGCGGAGAGCTGCCGATCGTCCCGATCGTGCTGTTCTCGGTCGGCGGCGCCGCGCTGATCGCGGGCGCCGTGATGGGCGGCATCGCGCTCTCCGACGCGCAGAGCGCCCCCGGCCGCACCTCCCC
>JALYRN010000772.1 GCA_030855295.1 Myxococcota bacterium
GCCGGGTCGGCTCGCGGGGCGCCCCGCAGGGCGGCGTCGCGCTGCTCGCGATCGTGCTCGTCGCGCTCCTGGCGCGCCGCCGACCCTAGGCGCCGCGCGCTACTTCTTCGCGCTCTCCATCTGCTCCACGAAGCGCCGGAACAGATAGCGCGCGTCGTGCGGCCCGGCGCTCGCCTCGGGGTGGTACTGCACCGAGAACGCGCCGGTCTCGCGGTGCTCGAGGCCCATGCAGGTGCCGTCGTTGAGGTGCACGTGGGTCACGTCGCACTTGCCCACGAGCGACTCGACGTCGACCGCGAAGCCGTGGTTCTGCGTGGTGATCTCGACCTTGCCGGTGCGCAGATCCTTGACCGGGTGGTTCAGCCCGCGATGGCCGAACTTCATCTTGTAGGTCGAGCCGCCGAGCGCGAGCGCGAGCATCTGGTGCCCGAGGCAGATGCCGAAGAGCGGCTTCTTGCCGACGAGCTCGCGCACCGCTGCGATCCCCGACTCCACCGCCGACGGATCCCCGGGCCCGTTCGAGATGAAGACGCCGTCGGGATCGTGCGCGAGGATCTCCTTCGCGCTCGTGCCCGCCGGCACCACCGTCACGCGGCAGCCGTGATCGACGAGGCAGCGCAGGATGTTCTGCTTCACCCCGAGATCGAGCGCGACGACGTGGTGCACGGCGGCCGGCGCGTCGCTGGCCCACTCACCCGAGCTCTGGTCCCAGACGTACGTCTCGCGCGCCGTCACCTCGCCCGTGAGGTCGCGCCCCGCCATCGGCGGCGCCGCCTTCGCCTTCGCGATCAGCGCCTCTGGCGGCTCGGTCCCGATCGCCGCCATCTGCGCGCCGTGATCGCGGATGTGCCGCGTCAGCGCGCGCGTGTCCACGGCCTCGATCGCGACGATCCCGTGGCGCTTCAGGTACGCGTCGAGCGTCTCGCCGCTGCGCCAGTTGCTCGAGATCGGCGAGAGCTCGTGCATCACGAAGCCCGCCGCCCAGGGCCGCACGGCCTCGTCGTCGCCGGCGTTCGCACCGGTGTTGCCGATCTGCGGCGCGGTCATCACGACGATCTGCCCGCAGTACGAGGGATCGGTGAGGACCTCCTGGTAGCCCGTCATGCCCGTGGTGAAGACGACCTCGCCGAGCGTGGTCCCCTCCGCGCCCGCGGCGCAGCCCTCGAACACCGTTCCGTCGGCCAGCGCGATCCAGGCCTTCTGCGCGTTCCGTCGCGTCATCGCTCGAACACCACCTCTCCACCCGCGATCGTCATCGTGCACGCGCCCCGCATCTCTCGGCCGAGCCACGGCGTGTTGATCGACTTCGATCGTAGTGTCGCGCGCGAGAGCGTCCACCGGGTCTCGGGATCGATCACCGTGACGTCCGCGCGATCCCCGACCGCCAGCGCACCACCCGTGATCCCCGCGAGGCGCGCCGGGGCGGCCGAGAGCGCCTCGATCAGGCGCATCGCGCTCAGCTTCTCCTGGTGCACCAGCCCGAGCAGCAGCGGGATCGTGGTCTCGAGCCCGATCAGCCCGGGCGAGGCGGCCGCGAACTCGCAGTCCTTCTCGAGCGAGCTGTGCGGCGCGTGATCCGTCGCGATGCAGTCGATCGTGCCGTCGCGCAGCGCCTCGATCATCGCCTCGACGTCCTCCGCTTCGCGCAGCGGCGGGTTCACCTTGCAGGCGGTGCGATACCCGAGGACGTCGGCGTCGGTCAGCAGCAGGTGATGCGGCGTGACCTCGGTCGTCACGCGCTGCCCGCGCGCCTTGCCCTCGCGCACCAGCGCGGCGGCGCCCTTCGTCGAGATGTGCGCGACGTGGTAGCGGGCCTTGGCGCGCTGGTTGAGGATCAGATCGCGCGCGACGATCACGTCCTCGGCCTCGCGCGGCCAGCCGCGTAGGCCCAGCTTCGTCGCGATCGCGCCCTCGTGCATCTGCGCGCCGGCCGTGAGGTGGTGATCCTCGCAGTGCTGCGAGACCAGGAGATCGAAGGTCGCGGCGTACTCGAGCGCGCGCCGCATCACGGCCGCGTTCATGACGCAGAGGCCGTCGTCGCTGACGCCGATCGCGCCCGCGTCCTTCATGTCGGCCATCTCGGTGAGCTGCTCGCCCTTGCTCCCGACCGTGACCGCGCCGAACGGGAAGAGCCGGGTGCCGCCGATCTCTCTCGCGCGCGCGACCATCTGCTCGGTGATTGCGCGGGTGTCGTTCACCGGCTTGGTGTTGGGCATCGCGCAGACGGCGGTGAACCCGCCGGCCGCGGCCGCGCGCAGGCCCGAGGCGATGTCCTCCTTGTACTCCTGCCCGGGCTCGCGGAAGTGCACGTGAAGATCGACGAAGCCGGGGACGACCCAGCGCCCCCGACAGTCGATGCGGCGCACCGTCTCGCCGTCGATCCCCTCGCCCGCGCCGCGCCCGACGCGCGTGATCGTCCCGCCCTCGACGACCACGTCGGCCTCGCCGTCGTGGCCGCTCCGCGGATCGAGCACGCGGCCGCCGGCGAGCACCAGCACCATGGTTCGCGCGGACGACATGGTTCGCGCGATTAGTGGAGCGGCCGGGGCGCGTCAAGACGAGGGGGAGGACGATCCGCCGCCGGGCCGAACGATCGCGCGCAAAACGTGGGGAGCACGCGCGATCCGTCGGACGCTCGGCGGCGCCGTGCTCAGCCGACCTCGTCGAGATCCTCGCTGGCGTCGTCGCGCGCGGTCTCGCCGTCGATCATGCCGACCGAGGACTGCTCGGGCGCGTTGCGCTTGACAGGGCCGCCCGCCTTCACGTCGGCCGCGCGGCTCTTCATCGACTGCACCTTTCGGCACAACGACGCGAAGTCCTTGCTCCGTACCGCCATCGTGGGGGTACCGCCGCGCAGGAGGGTCGACAGGATGAAATCCATCACCTGGATCTCGCCTTCGGAGAACGAGTTGCTGATGCGCATGAAAAGCGATCTAACGGAGGATCGAAGAAGAGACAAGCACTGAGGTGCAACGTATATTCACGCATCGTCACGTCACGTCTCAGGTTCGTTCGTGATCCGCTCGGGATCACTCGTGATCCGGGCGAGAAAGAATTCGCACGCTCGATCGACCGGTCGGTGTCGGAACGCAGTTTCCCGCCGCTTCACGCGTCCCGCGGGGATCGCGGAGGAGGTCCCCAGATCGGGAAGAGCGGTGACCAAGACCGTGCCAAACGTTCTCGGACGGGGATAGGATGCGCGCGTGACCCGGGCGATCGCCGTCGCGATCGGAGGAACGTCGCTGGCGCTCGCGGTCGCGCTGGGCGTCGCGCTGGTGCGCGTCCGGACGCTCGAGTCGCGCGAGCTGGAGGCGTCGAGCGCGTGGGCGCCGCTGCGCGAGTGGACGGCGGACGGGAGCTCGGCGCGGCTGCTCGAGGCGACGCTGCTGCGCGGCGACGAGGTCACGTTCGAGCTGTGCAGCGCCGACGACATGGCGGAGGCGCGGTGGTCCGGCGCGGCGGAGCTGGCGGTCACGCGCGTCGACGACGGCGAGCGGATGTTCGCGGTGCCGATCGACGCGCGCATGCTGGCGTCGGCGGCGCGCAGCGACGGCGCGTCGTGCGTGACGTTCGCGCGCGTGGACGCGCTGGCGATCGACGACGCCTCGGTCGAGGCCGCGGTCGAGGTGGCGTGGGACGCGCCGCCGGAGACGATCCTCGACGTGCCGGTGCGCGCGCGCATCCTCGCTCGGCGCGCGCTGGGGAGCGTCGATCTCGCGATCGTGATCAGCGCGCTGATGATGGCGATCGCGGTGACGGCCGTGCTCGCGGTGAGGGCGCCGCGGATCGCCGCCGACGCGGCTGACGGTGGCTCGTCGCGGCGCGGCGCGCTGCGCGCGATCGTCGGGCTCGGCGTGGTG
>JALYRN010000108.1:0-11600 GCA_030855295.1 Myxococcota bacterium
GCACGACGCCGATCGACGCCGGCGGCACGACGCCGATCGACGCCGGCGGCGGCAGCTGCAGCGAGACGCCCTGCCGGCTGGTCTCACCGCAGTGCGGCTGTCCGAGCGGGCAGGCCTGCTACCTGAGCGGCACGACGCGCGGGTGCGCGGCCGCCGGCAGCGGCGGTGAGGGGTCGGCGTGCACCGGCTCTTCGAGCTGCAGCGCAGGGCTCGAGTGCCTCGACCTCTCGACGGTCGCGGGGCGCACCGCGATGCAGTGCGCGCGCTACTGCGCCAGCGACGCAGAGTGCAGCGGCGTCGGCTCGATCTGCATCCACGATCTCCCTGCCGGCATGAGCGGCACACGGCTCTGCAGTCGATCGTGCGATCCGGTGCGGCAGACCGGCTGCGCGGCGGGGCTGACGTGCAACATCTACCAGGAGTCGGCGGCCCCGATGCGCTTCCTGACCGACTGCACCGGCCCGGTGGGCCCGGGGACCGCGGGCGCGTTCTGCAGCTCGGACAGCGACTGCGCGCGAGGGCACGCGTGCTTCGGGGGCGAGTGCCTCCGCTGGTGCAACTACGCGACGGACGAGCCCTGCGGCTTCTTCGAGCTCTGCGAGCGCCTCTCGCCGCAGGTCATCGTCGGTGGCGTCGAGTACGGCGTCTGTCTCTGAGAGCGCTCCGGGGCGAGCACTGCTGTTTTCGATCGGCTCGCCCGCTCCGGGCCCTCCCGTCCGCGCGCGAAGCGCGCGCTCCCGTACGGTCCCTCCGGGGCGAGCACTCCTGTCGGCGATCGGCTCGCCCGCTCCGGGCCCTCCCTTCCGCGCGCGCGGCGCGCGCTCCCGTCCGGGCCCTGCGGGGCGAGCACTCCTGTGGGCTCAGCGCCTGCCCTTGAAGCCCATCATGCCCTGCACGACGCTCTCGCTGGCCTCGGCGACCTCGTGCTCCTCGCGCGCGCGATCGGCGCAGTCCTCGCAGAGCTTCTTGGTCTTGCCGTCGACCTTGATGGCCTGGAGCTCGTCGACCTCTTCACCACACGACTTGCAGATCGCCATGACGCACGCCTCCTCGGGAGGCGCGGAGGATAGCGCGCTCAGGCGGCGACGCGCTCGACCAGCCACACCAGCGCGAGCAGCGCGATCGCGATCGATCCGCCGCGCACCACCCACGTGCGGTAGCCCGGCTTGCCGGCGAGCCACGCGAGCGGCGCGAGCAGCACCGCGACGAAGGCGAGCTGCGCGAGCTCGATGCCGACGTTGAACGCGAGCAGCGAGAGCACCCGCGCCCGCGCCGGCAGCCCGAGCTCCGCGAGCACGCCCGAGAACCCGAACCCGTGCACCAGCCCGAACGCGAGCGCGAGCACCGGCATCCCGCGCCGCTCCTCGGGGCGCCACACGTTCAGCAGCGCGACCACCGCGATCGATCCCGCGATGACGCTCTCGACCAGCCGCGACGGAAGCACGATGACGCCGAGCGCCGCGGCGATCAGAGTCACCGAGTGCCCGAGCGTGAACGCGGTCACGACGATCGCGACGTCGCGCATCGCGACGCGATAGCCCTCGCGCCGCGCGAGCCCGCCCGCCGTCAGCACCAGCGACAGCAGGAAGAGCAAGTGGTCGTAGCCGGTCACCAGGTGGATCACGCCCTCGACCACGAAGCGCCAGAGCAGCGCCGGCACGCTCGGCGGATCTCCGAGCGCGACCTCCTGACGGCCCGGCCGCAGCACGCGCGCGTCGGTGTCCCCCGCGAAGCGGATGCGCACGAATGCCTCGTGCTGCGCGTCGGTCGGGAACACCGTCTCGTCGCGCATCACGAGCTCGCGCGCCGGCGCCGGGCACGCGTACGTAAGAGTCACGTAGAGCCGCGGCGGTCCGTCCTCCTCGTCGACCTCACCGAGGCCCTCGACGTCGGCCTCGCACGGCCCGCCTTCGCCGCGGATCGTGATCCCCCGCGCGATCAGCGCACCGATCTCGGCTCCGCGCGCGAGCACGGCCGCGGCCGGCGCGCCCTCGTCCATCCCGAGCTCGACCGCCGCATCGACGATCTCGAGCTCGACGTCGACGTGCGCCCCACCCTCGACACGCTCCACCGTGACGTACTTCGCGCTCCCCCGATGCGCGTGCGCGAGGGACGGCGCGAGGAGGACGATCACCGCGAGCGAGAGAGTCCGGAGCACGACCCGCGGAGCGTACCCGAGCGGCCCGCCCGCTGCGTGCGTCAGGTCAGCAGGCCCTCGAGGCCGCCGGGGCCGTGACCGGCGTAGCCGTACGTCTCCACGTCGACGCCGCAGGCGCGCGCGATCGAGACGAGCAGCTTCGAGTGCGCCTCGTTCTCGCCGCTGGACGCGCCGCGGTAGTCGAGGAAGCGATTGCCGCGCAGCCGCCCACCCGCGCCGCCGGCGACGACGAACGGCACCCGGCGGTGATCGTGCGCGTTGGAGTCGCCGAGCTCGCTGCAGAGCAGCACGACGGTCGAGTCGAGCAGCGTGCCGCCTCCGTCGGGCGTGCTCTCGAGCTTCGTGATCAGCTCGGCGAAGCGCTCGCAGAACCACCGCTTCATCGACGTGAAGTGGCGCGCGCTCTCGCTGTCGGGCGCGCCGAAGTGGGAGGCGTCGTGGTTGCCGAGCGGCGAGCCGGTGTCCGGCAGGTGCGTCGGGCTGACGGGGTGCGACCACATCAGCGAGCACACGCGCGTCAGGCCGCAGCCGAGCGCGAGCACCGCGAGGTCCTGCTGCAGCGCGCCCACCGGAAGGAGGTTGTCCTCGCGGTGGTAGCTCTTGGGGTAGTGGTCGGTCTCGAGGTTGCGGTAGCCGCCGGCGTTCCACGCGACGTCGGTGCAGCTCCCCGAGCCGCCGGCGACCAGGCGCCGCTCGAGCTCGCGCAGTGACTCGAGGTGCACCTCGAGCTTGGTGCGCTCGCTGGCGCCGAGGCGCGCGCGCGTCGCGCCGAGATCGCCGCTGACCGCGTCGAGCACGCTGCGCCGCCGGCGCAGGCGCAGCTCTTCCTCGCTCGACTCGCCCGCATCCGCGCGGCCGAAGAGCCGCTCGAACGCGTTGAGCGGATCGTCATCGGCCTTCACCTCGGCGCCGTGCAGGCGCGACATGCTGCCGCTGCCGTTCTCGAAGTTCGCGCCGACGCCGAGGTGCAGGCTCGGGTGCGGCACGCCTTCGCGCAGCGCCTGCCCCAGGAAGACGTCGAGGGACGTCTCGGCATTGCCGGTCAGCACCTTCGCGCAGCCGCCCTCGTGCGTCGCGCCGCCCGCGTACATGTCGAGCCCGTCGAGGAACGTGCAGTGCGCGCGGATCGACTCGAGCGGCGCGCTCATCGCGGGCAGCGTGAACGCGCTCTCGCTGCCGCGCGGATGCCAGAGATCCGGGATGCAGCCGTCGGGCACGTAGACGAAGAGCGCGCGCACCTCGCCCTCGGCCCGCGCGGAGCGTGCGAGCGTGTGCAGCCCGATCGGCGCGAGCGCCGCGCCTGCCGCGAGACCTTTCAGAAAACCTCGACGCTGCATGGGGCGAGTCACGGGGACACCTCCTCGGCACGACGGACCAGGAACGAGCGCTGCGTGACCACCGACACCATCAGCTCGCGCAGATCACCGCCGCTCTCGGCGAACCGATCGGCGAGCGCGCGCACCGCGCAGCGCTCCTCGCCCGTCGTCTCGATCGTGCCGCGCGCCCAGCGCCACCACTGCGTCGCGAGGCAGTCGCGCGCGGCGTCGCTCTCCGCGAGCTGCGCCGCGAGATCCTGCGGGCCCGAGAGCGGGAGGCGCTCTCCATCCGAGAGCCGCTCGACGCCGACGAGCTCGCCGCTCGTGTCGATCGGGATCCCGTGCTCCTCGCGGCGGTACACCCCGACCGCGTCGAAGCCCTCGAACGCGAAGCCCACCCCGTCGATGTGCTGGTGGCACGACGCGCAGCCCGGATCGTCGGTGTGCCGGCGGAAGCGCTCGCGGGTCGTCAGGGAGGGATCGAGCCCGGGCGGCGTGGTGTCGGCATCGATCGGCGGAGCCGGCAGCTCGTGACAGAGCAGCCGATCGCGCACGAAGAGCCCGCGGCGGATCGGCGAGGTCTCGTTCGAGTGCGCGTGGCTCGCCATCACGCTGCCGAGCACGAGCAGGCCGCCCTGGCGCTCGGGCGGCGCGATCACGCGCTCGAACGTCGCGCCTCCGCCAGCCGCGAGGCCGTAGTACGCGCGGAGGTTCGCGTCGGCCAACAGGTAGTCCGCGGCGAACAGCTCGCGGAACGTGCCCGTGCCCTCGAAGAGCACGTGCCGCACGAACGCGCGCTCCTCCGCGAGCATCGACTCGCGCACCGTGGGCGTGAACCCAGGGAAGAGCGCGCCGTCGCGGTTGGTGCCGAGCAGCCGCGTGGTGCCGAGCCAGCGCGAGACGAACGCGGCGAGCGCGTCCTCGCTGCGCGGGTCCGCGAGCATCCGGCGCGCCTCCCGCTCGATCGCCGCCGGTTCGCGCAGCGCGTCCGCCTCGGCGAGCGCGAAGAGCGCGTCGTCGGGCATCGTGCCCCAGAACAGATAGGAGAGCGCCGACGCGACCTCCCACGACGTCAGCGCGAACGTGCCGTCCCCCGCGTCGAGCCCCGCCTCGGATCGGTAGAGGAACGACGGCGACTGCAGCATCGCCTCGATCACCAGCCGCGCGCCGCGCGTGAAGTCGCCGCCCGTCAGCTCGGTCGCGAAGAGCGCCGCGTAGCGATCGATCTCGTCGGGCGCGAGCGGCCGCCGAAACGCGCGCCGGCCGAAGCGCTCCACGAGCTCGCGCGCGCAGCCGCTCGCGCCCGGATCGCAGCTGACCCAGCGCATCGGATCGGCGCCCGCCGCGAGCCGCTCGGACTCGCTCGCGTACGCGTCGGCATGGCGACCGGTGACGAGCTGCGCGCCGGCCTCGTTGTCGTACCCGCGGACGCTGGTCTCGATCGGGAACGAGTCGATCTCGGGCGCGGCGATCGCGAGCAGGTCGGCGACCGTCGCGCGGTACTCGGCGTTCGTCAGCAGGCGCAGCAGGCGCCGCCCCGGCGCGTCGGGCTCCTCGCACGCGAGCGGGCCCGGGCCGCGCGGCGCCGATGGATCGCGCGGATCGCCCGGCCGGCGCGCGCCCGACTCCGGCCCCGCCGGCAGACCTCCGAGCTCCCCCGTGCACGCGACGAGCGCGAGCGGCAGCAGCCACGGACCAAGAGCGAACGGTGAGCGAACGCGCATCGTGTCCTCCGCGGGATCCAGTGCGCGCCGGGTGATCGATCGGGTCACGCCGAGCACGCGAATTCCCGAGCGCATCGAGGGCTCCGCGAGGGCGCGCGGAGCGCTCCGAGCGCCCGGCCCAGCCCTCGACATCGCCGACGGCGGGCGCTAGAAGCGCTGCGCGATGTGCGGTGTCGTCGGCATCTGGGGCGCACCCCAGGCTTCCAACCTGACCTACCTCGGGCTGCACGCCCTGCAGCACCGTGGTCAGGAGAGCGCCGGCATCGTCAGCAGCGACGGCGGGCGCCTCTTCGCGCACAAGTCGCTCGGCCTCGTGCAGGACGCGTTCTCCGAGGCGGTGATCGACGAGCTGCCCGGCGACCGCGCGATCGGCCACGTGCGCTACTCGACGGCGGGCGGCGGCGGGCTGAAGAACGCGCAGCCGATCGCGGTCGACTACGCGCTCGGCTCGATCGCGGTGGGGCACAACGGCAACTTCACGAACTTCGAGGAGGTGCGCCGTCGCCTCGAAGAGGCCGGCTCCATCTTCGCGACCTCGAGCGACACCGAGATCCTGGTGCACCTGATCGCGCGCAGCCGCGAGCAGACCACCGTCGATCGCATCGCCGACGCGCTGAAGCAGATGCAGGGCGCGTACTCGATCGTGTTCCTCACGAACGACGAGCTGGTCGCGGTGCGCGATCCGCACGGCTTCCGCCCGCTCTGTCTGGGCACGCTGAGCTCGCTGCCGGGGCTGCCGGGCGCGACGGTGATCGCGAGCGAGCCTGCGGCGTTCGAGCTGATCGGCGCCGAGTACGTGCGCGACGTGGAGCCCGGCGAGATGATCGTGGCGGATCGCAGCGGCGTGCGCTCGCTGCGCCCGTTCGAGCCGAAGGCGCGGCGGATGTGCATCTTCGAGCACGTGTACTTCGCGCGGCCCGACTCGACGCTGAACGGCATCAGCGTCTACGAGACGCGCAAGCGGCTCGGCGCGATCCTCGCGGAGGAGTGCCCGGCCGACGTCGACCTGGTGATCCCGGTGCCCGACAGCGGCGTCTCCGCGGCGCTCGGGTATGCGGGGCGGCTCGGGCTACCGTTCGAGCTCGGCCTCATCCGCAGCCACTACGTGGGGCGCACGTTCATCGAGCCGACCCAGTCGATCCGCCACTTCGGGGTGAAGCTGAAGCTGAGCCCGGTGCGCGCGGTGCTCGAGGGCAAGCGGGTCGCGGTGATCGACGACTCGATCGTGCGCGGCACGACCAGCCGCAAGATCGTCAAGATGCTGCGCGACGCGGGCGCGAAGGAGATCCACCTCCGCATCAGCTCGCCGCCGACGCGATGGCCTTGCTACTACGGCATCGACACGCCCTCGCGGGGCGAGCTGATCGCCGCGAGCCACAGCCCCGCCGAGATCGCGCGCTACGTCACGAGCGACTCCGTCGGGTACCTCTCGCTCGAGGGGCTGCACCGCGCGGTCCGAGGCGAGGCGACCGAGGGCTGGGGCTTCTGCGACGCCTGCTTCAGCGGGGATTATCCGGTTCCGTTCCCCCACGAGCAGCTCGGGAACGGCAAGCGCTCGCTGCCGCTCGCCAGCGTCTGATGCCTGCTAGAGTGCGCGCCATGCGCGGACCTACACGCACGCTCATCGGCCTCTTCTTCGTCGTGTCGCTGGTCGGCTGCGGCGGTGCTGCGGGCGCGGGCGGCGGCGGCACCACAGCAGCGCAGGCGCCAGATCCGTGCCCCGCGGACAACGAGGTGCGACTGGGGCGCATCTGCTGGAACCCGACCGGCAGTCGCTGGCACCTGACCGCGCAGGCCCCCGGCGGCGAGTACGCGTTCGACGTCGAGCTCCTTCCGGCGAACCGACTGCGCTCCACCGATCATCCGGCGGCGACCGCGGCGACCGACGAGTGGTTCGTCGACGGCAACTCGCTGCGCCTCTTCCTGCAGGACCGCTTCGTCGAGTACCGCGCGGACCTGACGAACGGCACCGTGATGGTCGGCGAGGCGCAGAACGTGCGCGGCGAGGGCTGGAGCTGGCGCGGCGATCGGATGCAGCTCGGCGGCGGCTGCCACCCCGGGGAGGCGGTCTCCGGAGAGACGTGCATCACGCTCGCAGGGACGCAGTGGCGCCTGCGCGGGCCGGGCGGCGAGCGCGTGATCCACTTCGAGCACGAGGGCCAGCTGCTGACCGACCAGGGCGCGCCGGTGGAGGCACACCGGTGGACGCAGGAGGGCGATCAGCTCCGGTTCACGCTCGACGGTGTCGAGTACACGGCGCCGATCGAGAGCGCCGAGCGGCTGAGCGGAACGGCGAACGGCGCGCAGTGGAGCGCCGAGCTCGTCCCGCTCTACCCGCCGCCTATGCATTGAGCCGACAGGAGTGCTCGCCCCGGAGCGCCCGTACGGGAGCGCGCGCAGCGCGCGGACGGGAGGGAGCGGAGCGGGCGAGCCGATCGATTGACCGCGGCTCTCCACCGGCGAGGACGCTCGAGGGCGCCGTCGGGACGGCGCGTATCGCTGGTGGATCAGTTCAGGTCGGGGCCGCCGCCGGGGCCGGGGCCGGGGCCGCCGCCGCCGTACTCGTCGGGGGGCTCGACCTCGCCGCGCAGCATCTGCAGCAGGCCGTTCACCTCGTTGGCGACCTCGAGCTCGGGGCGCGTCGACAGGAAGCGGTTCAGGTACTCGGCGGCCGCGGCGCGCTCGCCGCGCGCGTAGTGGCAGAGGCCGAGCAGGTACAGCGCGTCGCCGTCTCCGTCGTTGCGCGCGAGCAGCTGGCGCGCGACGCGGATCGCCTCGCCGTGGCGGCCGAGCATGCGGAGCGAGTGCCCGAGCTGCACCATCGCGCCGAGGTACTGGGGCGCGATCTCGAGTGCCTTGAGCGACGCCTTCATCGCCTTGTCGAATTGCGCCTTCTCGAAGTGGGCGCTGCCGAGGAAGAAGAACGCGTACTCGTTGCGATCGTCGACGTCGATCAGCTCCTCGAGCTCGCGGATCGCGGCATCGGCCTCGCCGTCGCGCAGGAGCTCGGCGCCCTCCTGTGCCGCATCCCACTTCGCCTCGTTCGAGACCGCCGGTTCACGTCCGCTCATCGAGGATCAACGTGCCATACTCGCGCCGCCCGAGCACGGCTCGGCGCAGCGGAGATCGTCGCGCGTGATCGTCGTCCTGCCTTGCTACAACGAGGAACAGCGCCTCGACCCGTCCGGGGTCGCGCGCCTGATCGCGGATGCGCGCATCGACGTGATCCTCGTCGACGACGGCTCCAGCGACGGCACGCGCGCGCTGCTCGAGCGCCTCGCGGCCGAGACGCCCGATCGGATCACGGCGATCGCGATGCCCGAGAACTCGGGCAAGGCCGAGGCGGTGCGCACCGCCCTCCACATCGCGCTCGCTCGCATCGATCACGGCGCCGCGAAGGACGACATCGTCGGCTATCTCGATGCCGACTTCGCGACGCCGCCCGAGGAGCTCTCGCGCATGCTCGACGCGCTGCTCGCGAGCCCCGCGAAGGTCGCGTTCGGCTCGCGCATCGCGCGGCTCGGCGCGCGCGTGCGGCGCAACCAGGCGCGTCACTACCTCGGCCGCATCTTCGCGACGACCGCGTCGATCGTGCTCGCGATGAACATCTACGACACGCAGTGCGGCGCGAAGCTGTTCCGCGACACCCCCGCGCTGCGCGCCGCGATGGAGCAGCCGTTCCGGTCGCGGTGGGTGTTCGACGTCGAGATGCTCGGGCGGCTCACGACCGGCACCGCGACGGCGCCGCCGCTGGTCCCGTCCGACTTCCTCGAGCTGCCGCTGGAGATCTGGGAAGACGTGCGCGGCAGCAAGCTCGGCGTGAAGGGCGCGCTCCGCGGCGGGATGGATCTGCTGCGCCTCGGCGTGCGCGTGAAGTCCGGCGGGCGCGGCGAGTTCTTCCCGAAGAAGTGAGCGCGATGTTGCGTCGTGCCGGGCGAGCGCGCAGCGCGCAGCGCGCAGCGGCTCCGGCGCGGCTATACTTCGCAGGTGGATCGCGAGCTCGTCATCGCTGCGCTGCGAGCGAGGCTCGAGCGCGAGCCGCGTCTGATCGCGGCGTGGCTCTTCGGGAGCGCCGCCCGCGACGCTTCGCGGCCCGACAGCGATGTCGACGTCGCGATCCTCGGCGGCGACGCGGCGGCCGGGACGCTCGACGATCTGCGCCTCGATCTGCAGGCGGACCTCAGCGCCGTGATCGGGCGGGACGTGGACCTCGTCGTGATCGACCGGGCGCCGGCCGATCTCGTGCATCGCGTCCTGCGCGACGGGATGCTCGTCACCGAGCGCGATCGCGCCGCGCGGATCCGATTCGAGGTCGAGGCGCGCAATCGCTACTTCGACATGTCGCCGATCTGGCGGGAGTACCGGGCTCCGAGGAGCGCGGGTCGATGACCGACGAGGGCCTCGTCGCCAAGAAGCTCGCGTTCGTCGAGACATGCGTGCGCGAGCTGCGCACGCTCGCACGGCCCGAGCGCTTCGCGGACGACGTGCGGGAGCGCCGGTTCGCCGAGCACACGCTGCAGATCGCGATCCAGGCGTGCCAGGACGTCGCCTCTCACATCGTGAGCGACGATCGCCTCGGCGAGCCCCGCACCAACCAGGAGCTGTTCGAGCTGCTCGCCGGCGCCGGCTGGATCACGCCCGCGCTCGCCACGGAGCTACGGCGCGCGATCGGCCTGCGCAACGTGCTCGTGCACAGCTACACGGCAGTCGACGTCGCCGTCCTGCGCGATGTCGTCGAGCACCGGCTGGACGATCTGCTCGCGCTCGTCGCCGCGATTCGAGCGCGCCTCGGCCCGATCGACGAGCCCTGATCGGTCGCGGCGTGCGCGCGGCGTCAGAGCTGCACGCGTCGTAGAAGTCGATGTGCTCGCGGAGGCTGTCGCATCGAGAGCGCACGCCGCGGTCTGCCACGCGCGTGGCGCGCCTCGGAGCGTGGGGTATGTTCGCCGCTTCCCGCTCTTCTTTTCTGCCGGGGGAGGTCTCTTCATGCGTCGCTCGCTTCGATGTTCGCTCTTGCTCACTGCGCTCCTCGCTGGCGCCTGCGGTGGTGACACCGTCGCGCCCGATGCCGGCACCCCGGAGGATGGCGGCGGCACCGACGCCAACCGGCCCGACACCGGCGTCGACGGCGGGCCGCCGCCCAACGACACGTTCGCGACCGCGACCGAGATCGCGCTCGGCGACGACCCGATCGCAGACGAGATCAACCCGCGCAGCGACGTGGACTTCTTCACGTTCGAGGGCACGGCGGGTCAGTGGGTCGCGATCACCACCGCGTCCGACGACACGGTGACCGAGCGCGTCGACACCGTGATCACGCTCTACGACGCGTCGATGACGCAGATCGCGGAGAACGACGACGCACAGCCGCGCGCCGACGTGGACTCCGAGATCGTGATCAAGCTCCCGGCGACCGGCACCTACTACGTGGAGGTCCAGGAGTTCTCGACGTGGGCGCCCGACATGGTCGACGACGGGCCGCAGGGCGGGCCGACCTACGACTACGAGCTCTCCGTGTTCGAGCTGACCGACGCCGCGCCGCGCGTCACCGTCGATCCCGAGACCGGCGACGACGCCGCGAGCGCGACGATGGCCGACGTCGCGATGAACGTCGGGTTCCTGCTCGGTGACTTCGACTCGCCGACCGACGTCGACGTCTTCCGCTTCACGAGCGGAGGTCGCCCCGAGATGTCGCAGCTGATGCAGGTCCACGTGATGCCCGCGGGCCCCGACGGCTACGGCGCGACGCGCAGCGCGGCCCGCGTGTGGGTGACCGACGCCGACGGCACCACGATCCTCGCGCGCGGCACGATCACCGAGGACGGACGCAGCATCCAGCCCGCGCTGATGGTCGCCGGGCCGCACCTGCTGTGGATCGAGGCGCCCGGCGGCACCGCCGGCGCGAACGATCACTACGTCGTGAAGATCTTCTTCGGGACCGACAACCCGCTCGAGACGGTCGCGCCGAACGAGACGCTCGAGACCGCGACGCCCCTGGTGCTCTCGCCGATCGAGGGCGGCATGGGCGAGAACGGCTTCGTGCTCGCGCAGCTGGCCGAGGGCGACGTCGACTACTTCGGCTTCGACGTGATGGCGGGGCGCACCGTGTCGATCGCGTGCGGCTCGCGCACCGCCGGCTCGGGCGTGCTCGACCTGACGGCGGAGCTGCGCGCGATGGACGACAGCGTGCTGACGATGGACGTCGAGACCGCGACCGAGAACGTGTTCATCGACTCGTTCGTGGTGCCCGCGGCCGGGCGCTACTACCTGCGCCTCTCGTCGTCGGGCGTCGATCCCGAGGTCACGGGCACGTGGGTCCGCTGCGGCGTCACCGCCGCGCCGCCGGCCCCGTAGTCCCTCGAGCTAGTCATCGCCGCGGGGTGCGTCGTCCGAGCGACGCAC
>JALYRN010000108.1:11610-12655 GCA_030855295.1 Myxococcota bacterium
GACGCACCCCGCCCAGGCGATCCGCCCGGTCCTCGTGACGCGCCGAGCACGTTCTGCGGGAGCTCCCACGCGAAGAGCCGCGGGAGCGTACTTCAGCCGGCGGGCGTGCGGAGCGACGCGCCGAGGCGGCGCAGGCCCTCCTCGGTCGAGATCGGCGCCTCGTACCCGAGCTCCTCGCGCGCGGCGCGCAGATCGAACCAGTGCGCGGTCGCGAGCTGGTGCGCGACGAAGCGCGTCAGCGGCGGCTCTTCCTTCTTCCCTATCGCTCGATAGGTCGCCTCGAGCAGCGCGCCCGCCGCCCAGGCGACGCGCGGATCGACGCTGCGGCGCACCGGCGGCAGCCCTGCCGCGCCGAGGATGCCGTTCACGAGATCGCGCAGCGGCATCGGCTCGCCCTGCGCGACGAAGTACGGTCGGCCCGCGCAGTGCGCGCCGGGCGCGAGCCGATCCCACGCGCAGAGGTGCGCGTGCACGGCGCTGTCGACGTACGTCGCATCGATCTTCTCGCGGCCGCCGCCGACCAGCACCAGCCGGCCGCGGCGCGCACGATCGAGGATCCGCGGCACCAGGTGAGGATCGCCGGGGCCCCACACCAGGTGCGGGCGCAGCGCGATCGTCGCGAGCGCGGTGCCGTTCTCGGCGAGCACCATCTTCTCCGCGATCGCCTTGGTCTCCGGGTACGCGGTCTCGTAGCGCTCGGCGTAAGGCGCGCGCTCGTCGATGCCCTCTACGCTCCGGCCGTCGTGCACGACGCTCGGCGTGCTGGTGAAGACGAGCTTGCGCGCGCCGTGCGCGCGGCAGGCCGCGAGCACGTTCTCCGTGCCCGTCACGTTGCTCCGGTAGTACTCGGCGTACGGGCCCCACACGCCCGCCTTCGCGGCGACGTGGAAGACGCCGCCGACGCCCTCCGCCGCGCGCAGCACCGCGTCGCGATCCGCGAGGTCGCCGCGGAACACCCTCGCCCTGCCCTCGCGCTCGAGCGCGTCGAGCGCCTCGTAGTGACCGCGCTGGATCACGTGCACGAAGAGGCCGCGCGCCACGAGCG
>JALYRN010000773.1 GCA_030855295.1 Myxococcota bacterium
GTCCTCCCCGGCGCACGCGCCGCCCCCCGCGCCTGCTCTGCCGCCGCCTCCCGATGCACCGCAGGATCTGTCGCGGGTTCCCCAGTTCTTGGCCCACCTCGGCGCCTCGCTCTGCACGACGGCGGCGTCTCTGCGCACCTCCCGCGCCCACGACGCCGAGGGCCTTCGTCTGCTCCTCGCCGGCCTCTACCTGCCCGTCGTGCAGGTGCCGCCTCGAGCGCGCGAGCGCCGCACCGGTCTGCCGGGGCCCGCGACCGCGATGCGTGCCGACGTCGACCGCTTCCGTCGCGAGGGCGATCCCGTCCGGCTCCTCGAGGTCGCGACGCGCGCGCTCGAGAAGCATCGCTTCTGGCTCGACCTGCACCTCGCCGTGAGCGAGGCGCTCACCGCGATCGGAGCGAGCGCGCTCGAGGGGCGTGACCTCCACGCGAACGAGATCCGATCTCTGGTCGCGCGGCTCCCCGGGCTGCTCGACGCGGAGTTCTCCGACGGCACGCCGTTCGTCGCGGCCGAGACGCGGACCTGGCTCGACACCCTCGCCGGCGCGCCGGGCCACGCGAGCTCGGCCGCGAGCGCCGAGTCCCCGATCGATCTCGCGATGCGCGACGCGCGCGAGCTGCTCCGCGCCGGCAAGACCGCTGACGCCCTCACGCGCGCCCAGTGCGCCGTGCGCCTCGCGACCACCGTGCGCGAGCGCTTCGTCGCGCGCATCGAGCTCGCCGCGCTCGCGCTCGATGCCAAGGTTCCCGCGGTCGCGCTCGCGCTCTCTGCCGAGCTGCACCGCGAGTCGATCACCCGCGATCTCGCTGCGTGGGATGCGCCGCTCGCCGCGCGCGCGTGCGGGCTCTATCTCCGCGCCGCCGCCACCGAGCGGAACACGGCGCTCCTGCCGGTGCCTCACGCCGAGGTGTACGCGCACCTCTGTCTGCTCGACCCCGCGGCCGCCGCGTCGCTCGCGCGCGCCTGACGCGGCGTCGATCGCCGCTCGTGCGCCATCAGCGCGATGCGCGCGCGCGCTCGCACACGTAGTAGAGATGCGAGCCGTCGACGCTCGTCGCTGCGGGCGCACCGAGCTTCGCCGACCTCGTGTCCTCCGTCGCGCTCGCGCGCACGATGCGGTCGAGCTCGGCGCGCTCGACGAGACGCGCCGGTCCGCCGCAGTGGCCGGCGATCGTGATCTCCGCGTCGGGCCACGCCCTCACCACGCTCCCGTGCAGCGCGATCGCGCCGCCCTCGGCGTGCTGACGCACGAGCGTCGTCCGCGCGCGCCCCGCGACGCTCCCTTGCCCCGCGCACCCACCGAGCAACGCCGCGACGATCCCCACGACCCCGAGCCCGCGCACCGCACTCGCTCCCAGCTTCGTCATCTCCCCCGCCTCCCGTCGGCGCCATCGCGGCGCTCGCCGAGGTCCTTCGCAGCTGGCGTGCCAGCTCGAGCGTATTGATTTCACTGCGTTTATCGGCGAGCGAGGTTCCCACGGGCGATCGCCGCGCAAGCCGTTGCGCCACTTGCGCGAGCGCCCGCGCGATGCGCCCGACGCAACGCCCTCGAGAGCGCACCGATGAGCTGGCGTTCGCGCGACGGAAGGTTCCTCGGGAGCCGCGACGCGAGACCAGAGACGTACGCAACCACCAAGGAGCCATTCCAGATGTCGAAGGATCAGAGCGTCGCGCCCAAGGAGCGCATCAACATCACGTACAAGTCGGCGACCGGCGACGTCGCAGAGGACGTCGAGCTCCCGTTCCGCACGCTCGTGCTCGGCAACTTCACGGGCCGCGCCGACGACTCGCTGATCGAGGAGCGCAAGCCCGTCGCGATCGACAAGGACAACTTCGACGACGTGCTCCGCGAGCACGACGTGAAGCTCGACCTCGCCGTGCCGGATCACCTCTCGGGCCGCGAAGGCAGCGAGCTCCCGGTGCAGGTCTCGATCCGCACGATCAAGGACTTCGAGCCCGAGCAGATCGCGTCTCAGGTCCCGGCGATGAAGCAGCTCCTCGAGCTGCGCGCCGCGCTCACCGCGCTGAAGGGACCGATGAGCAACGTGCCCGCGTTCCGCAAGCGGCTCGCGTCGAGCATCGCCGACCCCGACGCGCGCACGAAGCTCCTCGCGGAGCTCGGGCTCGACAAGAACACCGGCGGCGACGGCGAGTGATCGCGCGCCCGCGAACCGATCAGGAGATGACGATGTCCACGCAGCAGACCCAGACCCAGACCGCCGCCGCCGAGACCACCGAGCTCTCCGTGCTCGACGAGATCCTCGCCGAGACCAAGCTCGCCCCGACCGACGACGGCTACGAGATCGCGAAGAAGGGCGTCGAGGCCTTCCTCTCGCACTTCCTCACGCACCCGAGCGCGAACGACAAGGTCGACAAGATCGCGATCGACATGATGATCGCGGAGGTCGACCGGAAGCTCTCGCAGCAGCTCGACGCGATCCTGCACCACGAGCAGTTCCAGTCGATCGAGCGGAGCTGGCGCAGCCTCAAGTACCTCGTCGACAACACCGACTTCCGCGCGAACTGCCGCATCGACGTGCTCTCGTGCACGAAGGACGAGCTGCACACCGACTTCGAGGATGCGCCGGAGATCACGAAGTCCGGCCTCTACCGCCACGCGTACTCCGCGGAGTACGGCACCTTCGGCGGCAAGCCCTACGGCACGATGGTCTCGAGCTTCGAGTTCGGGCCGGGGCCGCAGGACGTGCAGCTCCTCCGGAACTGCGCGGCGGTCGGCGCGATGTCGCACGCGCCCTTCCTCGCCAACGCGAGCCCGAAGTTCTTCGGTGTCGACAGCCACATCGAGCTGCCGGCGCTCAAGGACCTGCAGAGCATCTTCGAGGGGCCGCAGTACGCGAAGTGGCGCGGCTTCCGAGAGAGCGAGGACGCGCGCTACGTCGGCCTCAGCGTCCCGCGCATGCTGATGCGCCTGCCCTACGGCCCCGAGAGCAACCCGGTGAAGGCCTTCCACTTCGAGGAAGACGTCGTCGGTCAGCACGAGCGCTACCTGTGGGGCCCGACCAGCTTCGCGTTCGCAGCGCGTCTCGCGGACTCGTTCGCGCGATACAAGTGGGCGGCGAACTGCATCGGACCGAAAGGCGGCGGCGCGGTCGAGAACATGCACCTGCATCAGTTCGAGGCGATGGGCGCGGTCGAGACGAAGATCCCGACCGAGGTCCAGCTCACCGACCGCCGCGAGTACGAGCTCGCCGAGCAGGGCTTCATGGGCCTCGTCTGGCGCAAGGAGTCGGACAACGCCGCCTTCTTCAGCGCCAACTCGGTGCAGAAGGCGAAGGTCTTCCCGAACACGCCCGAGGGCAAGGCCGCCGAGACGAACTTCCGGCTCGGCATGATGCTCCCGTACATGTTCATGATCACGCGCGTCGCGCACTACATCAAGGTGCTCCAGCGCGAGCAGATCGGGACCTTCAAGTCGCGCGAGGACATGGAGAAGGGCCTCAACAAGTGGCTCTCTCAGTACTCGGTCGACATGGAGTCGCCGGCGCCCGAGGTCCGCGCGCGTCGTCCGTTCCGCAAGGCGCAGATCGTCGTGAAGGACGTCGAGGGGCAGCCCGGCTGGTACTCGTGCCAGATCATGCTGCAGCCGCACTTCAAGTACGCCGGGGCCGACTTCACGCTCTCGCTGGTCGGGCGTCTCGACAAGCAGTGATGCGAACCGGGCGATCACGAGGGCCGACGCGCGGCTCTCGTGATCGTCGCTCTCCTCGCCGAGCAGGTGTCCGATGAGCTCGAGTCTGTTCGCGCTGGCGTCGCTCGTCGCCCTCGCCGCGTTGCTCGCGCTGTACGCGTGGCGCGCGTCGCGGCGCCGGTCGTCGCGCGCCGTGCCGCCGCCTCCGCC
>JALYRN010000774.1 GCA_030855295.1 Myxococcota bacterium
GCGATGGCCGGAGCGCGCCGGCCGGACCGCGCGTCGTGGCGCTCGCCGATCTGTCGCGGCGCCCGAGCCCACGCGGCAACATGGACGCGATCCTCCAGCGCAACTATCCGCGCCAGGCGCGGCAGCTCGGCATCGAGGGGAGCGCCTCGATCGCGTTCCGGATCATGCCCGACGGCAGCGTCACGCGGTTCCGCACCCGGCGCGAGTCGCCGGCCGAGCAGGGCTTCGCGGAGGCGTGCCGCCGCACGGTCCAGCAGCTCGACTGGGACCCTCCGCTCGCGAACGACGGCGCCGCGGTCGCGACCGAGGCGAGCTTCGAGTGCGAGTTCGCGGTCGGCCTGTGATCCCAGACAGCGTGACTGGAACGTCACGCCGTTGGTGTTTTCCTGCTTGTTCGGGCGGAGCTCGCGGTGAGATACTCGCTGCGCGCGCGGCTCTCGTTCCGCGCACGCTTCCACGCGGAGACCGCGATGCGCCGATACGCCGCCTTCTTGGGCACGATTACGTGCCTGCTCAGCGCCCCAGTCGCGTCCGCACAGGACGCTCCACCGCTCGGTGAGTTCAACGTCCTGCGCTACTACCCAGCGCCCGGCCCGAACAACTACTTCGGCGTCGACGGCGCCGCGGTGCGAGGCGAGCTCGAGGGCGCTGCGGGGCTGCAGATCGACTACGCGCACGAGCCGCTGACGCTCTACAGCGCGCAGTGCGAGATGGGCGACGAGGGCTGCGAGGCGACCGGCATCGAGTCGCAGATCGTCCGCTACACCGCGGCCGGTCACGTGTGGGGCTCGCTCGCGCTCTTCGGCCGCGTGCAGATCGGACTGATCGTCCCGCTCGTGCTGACCGAGGGCGATCGCTTCCCGAACCCGAACGGTCCCGGCGATCTGATCTCGCCGACCACCGGCATCGTGTTCTCGCTCGGCGATCCGCGCCTGCACGTGAAGGCGAACCTGTTCGAGGATCACGACAGCGGACTGCGCATCGGTCTCGCCGCGTGGGTGAGCGCGCCGCTCGGGCAGGCGATCGCGCCGCGTCGCTTCGTCGGAGATCAGGATCCGAGCTTCGGTGGTCACGTGATCGGCGAGCTCGTCAGCTCGGGCTTCCACATCTCGGGCAACGTCGGCGGGCTCTGGCGCGACGGCGACACGCTGTTCTCGACCGTCGCGGGACCGCAGCTCACGTACGGCCTGGCGATGGGCTACGACATCACGCCGCTCGTCTTCGTGTTCGGCGAGGTCGTCGGCGCGACGGCGTTCTCGGGACAGGTCGACGAGAACCCGCTCGAGGCGCGCCTCGGCGGTCGGCTTCGCATCGACGACATGACGATCGATCTCGGCGCCGGCGCCGGGCTCGTCGCGGGCATGGGCGTGCCGGTGTTCCGCGTCCTCGCGGGCGTCGCCTGGGCGCCGCAGCGCGCGGACAGCGACGGCGACGGCATCGACGACGCGCTCGACTCGTGCCCGAGCGATCCCGAGGACCTCGACGGCTGGCACGACGACGACGGCTGTCCCGAGGCGGACAACGACTCCGACGGCATCCTCGACGCGGCCGATCGCTGCCCCGACGAGGCGGAGGACATGGACGGCGACGCCGACGAGGACGGCTGCCCCGACCTCGACACCGACGGCGACGGCATCCACGACGGCTACGACTCGTGCCCGACCGAGCCGGAGGACATGGACGGCGATCGCGACGAGGACGGCTGCCCCGACAACGATCGCGATCAGGACAACATCCCCGACGACGTCGATCAGTGTCCCGACGATCCCGAGGACACCGACGGCTTCGGCGACGAGGACGGCTGCCCGGAGACCGACTTCGACGGCGACAACATCCCCGACGACGGCGACCAGTGCCCCGATCAGGCGGAGGACATCGACGGCTTCGAGGACGAGGACGGCTGCCCGGAGGAGGGCGGACCGCCCGCCGCCGACCCGGCGCCCCGGGGCCGGCGCGGCCGCTGATCGACACCGCAGAAAGTTGACCCGATGGCGCGCGCGCTCGTACCTGAGCGCATGCGCACTCGGGTCGCGACGTTCCTCCGTGGTTCCGTGATCGCCGGCGCGCCGCTGGCGATGATCGTAGTGCCGGTCGCGCTGGTGGCGCTGCCGCTCGTGCTCGCGTGTCGCCCCAGCGCGCCGATGCCGAACGGCGACTCGCTCGGCACCTTCTTGGTGCACGGCGTGCTCGAGGAGAGCGGCTGCGCGCCCGGCCTCGAGCCCATCGATCCGCTGGAGTTCCGAGTCGAGCTCACGCGCACCGGGCGAGCCCTGACGTGGCGCATGCCGAGCGGTCAGCCGGTGTCGGGCTCGGTCACGAGCGACGGCGAGTTCCACGTGCGCACGATGTCGCAGATCCAGGCGTGGCCTGCGGATCCCGAGACGGGCACGCCGGGGTGCACGATCTCGCAGGTCGAGACCGTCGACGGAATGCTGGTGCTCCCGCCCGACGTCAGCGACGGCGCGATCCAGGCGGAGCTCGATGCCGGTGCGGCGCTCGACGTGTCGTTCGAGGCGACGAACCGAATCGAGATCGTGCCGGTCTCCGGCTCGGACTGCAGCGCGCTGCTGCAGGTCAACGGCGGAGGCTTCCCCTCGCTGCCGTGCGGCGCGCGCTACCAGCTCGAGGGCGCGCTCGACACCGCGGCGGAGTGACGCTCAGGTCCTGTCCGAGGATCGGCGCGCCCGATCAGGTCTCGCCGTCGGCCTTCGACGGCGGCTCGGCCGCGGCCGCGTCGCCGGTGGCTCCGACGGCCTCGCTCACGGCCGGCAGGTCTGCGGTCGGCGTGTCGGGCATGGTGCCGGACTTCTTCGGCGGAGGCGGCGCCTGCTGGACCCGGCGCTCCGCGAGGATGATCAGCTTGGGCGAGTCCGCGCCGAAGAAGACGCCCGGCGTCGCCTCGCGGCCCGAGACCTCGAGGACGCGGAAGCCCCGCTGGTGCAGCACCTGTCCGAGCTCGTGCAGCGCATAGAGCCGCACCGAGTACGCGTTGTCGCGCTGCCGCCCGTCGTCGAGGATCACCGTGCGCTTCACCTCGAGGCGCGAGCTGATGTAGTTCGCCTTCGTCTCTTCCATCACGACGCAGCCGTCACCCTCGAACCACACGAGGTTGGGCTGGTTGCGCACGACGAAGTCGCGATTGACGACCTCGAGGAGCAGCTTCCCCTTCGGCTTGAGGGCGCGGTAGAGGCGCTCGACCAGCGCGCGGTTCGCGTCGTCGTCGAAGTAGCCGTAGGTCGTGCCGATGCACATCACGGCGTCGAACGCGCCGTCGAAGTTCATCTCACGCATGTCGGCGTGCAGGAAATTGATCCGGAAGCCCTGATCCTGCGCCTCGTCGGCGGCGCGCGAGAGCATCGGCAGCGAGAGATCGAGCCCGACGACGAGATAGCCGCGGCGCGTCAGCTCGATTGCGTGCAGGCCGAGGCCGCAGCCGATGTCGAGGATCGTGCCGCCCTGCTTGAGCGCGAGGCGCGTCTCGAGGAAGTCGCACTGACGCGCGATCTGCCGCGGGTTGGGCGGCGGCACGGTGCGGAGGTAGTCGTCGTTGAAGAAGTCCTCCCACCAGTCGCTCTTCTTCTTGCGGCGGGGCGCTTCGGCGGCGACCTCGTCGACCGCGGCGGCGACCGGGGCGCCCTTGAGCGGCGTCTTCTCGGGAGGCGGCGGCGGCGCGGAGCGGCCCTTCTTCTCAGCGGCCGCGGCGCTCTCCTCGGCGGACGTGGTGTCGTGCTCGCCGCTCGACTCGACCTCGAGATCGTCGAGCTCTTCCTCCGGATCGTGGGTCGCGGGATCGTGGGTCGCGGGATCGTGGGCCGCGGGATCGCGCGTCGCGGGATCGTGGGCCGTCGGC
>JALYRN010000775.1 GCA_030855295.1 Myxococcota bacterium
GAGCTGGGTGAGGGCGAGCGCGGCGAGGTCGTGCTCACGATCCCGGCACCCGCGATCGCACGCGAGGCACCGCGCGAGGCGATCGTCGCGACTCCGAGCTCGAGCGAGCCGAGCGCAGATTCCGCGCCGGCGGCAGGTGGCGACGACGGGGTCGCGATCGCGCTCGGGATCGCAGGGGCGCTCGCGATCGGCGGCGCGATCACCGTCGCGGCGGTGGTGCTGACGTCGCCGCAGACGCCCCCGCCGGTCGTCGGCAACGCGATGCCGGGGGTGCTCACGTGGTGAGGATGGGCGCGCGCTGCGCGATCGCCCTCGGACTGCTGGCGATCGCGGGCTGCGAGGCTGCGCCGCTCACCGAGATCGTCGTGGTCGCCGACACCGACCTGCGCGTGCCGTCGGAGCTCGATGCCATCCGCATCTCGGTCACCGACGAGCAGGGACGCGAGCAGGAAGCGCTCGCCGCGCTCGGTGCGGGCGCGCCGCGCCCGGTCACGCTGGGGTTGGTGTCGAGCGGAGGAGAGGGCCTGCTGGAGATCGTCGTCGTCGGTGAGCGCGGTGGGATCGAGATCCTCCGGCGCACGGCGCGCGTCGCGTTCGCGCGGGGGCGCACGCTCGCGCTGCGCGCTGATCTCTGGAGCCGCTGCGCGGGCGAGCTATGCGGCGCGGAGCGCACCTGCGGCGACGCCGGATGCCGCGCGGTCGACGTCGCTGCGGACGAGCTCGAGGACTGGACGGGCGCGCCGCCGCCCGTGCGCGACGCTGGGATCGGCGGGGACGCGAGCTTCGATGGAGGACGTCCGAGCGACGCCGGCATCCGGGTCGACGCGAGCGACGCATCGAGCCGCGATGCCGGTGCAGGCGACGCGGAGGTCGCGCCCGATGCGTACGTCGTCGACGCCTTCGTGCCGGAGTGCGCGGTCGACGAGGACTGCGCCGACGAGTGGACCTGCACGCTCGAGACGTGTGATGGCGGACGGTGCACGCGGGTGTCGCGCGACGAGGCGTGCGACGACGGGATCGCGTGCACGACCGAGCGGTGCGACGCGATCGCTGGCTGCGTCTACGAGGCGATCGACACCGCCTGCGACGACGCGATCCCGTGCACCACCGACGTGTGCGATCGGCTGATCGGATGCCGGAACCGGCCCGACCACGTGATGTGCGAGCCGGGTTCGTACTGCGACACGGCGACGGGCTGCAGCGCCGGGCCGACGTTCACGGAGATCTACACGTCGATCATCCAGGTGCGCTGCGGGCCGTGCCACACGACCGCGGCGACGCGTGGCGGCATGCTCGACCTGTCGACCCAGGCGCTGGCGTACGCGGGCCTCGTCGGCGTGACGGCGGTCTGCGGAGCGGGCGCGAACACGCGCGTGATGCCGGGCGACGCGTCGTCGAGCCTGCTCTGGCGCAAGGTCGCCGGCGTCGACCTGTGCGGCAGCCGGATGCCGCGCGGCATGGTCGCGCCGCTCGACGAGGCGCAGGTCGCGCTGATCGCGCAGTGGATCTCGGCCGGCGCGCTCGAGTAGAGGCTGCCGCGCGAGAGCTACCGGGACGGCAGCTCCGGCCCGCAGGGCTCGAAGAGCCAGCTTCCGGTCGCCCAATGCTCGACCGGCATCACGGTGATGGCTTCCCGGGTGACGACGAGCTCGTGACGGGAGAGGGACTGGCAGTCGATGCCGCGCTCGCTCTGGCGGCCGTACGAGTAGATCCGGAGGTGAGCGCCGGCCGCGTCGTCCATCTGCATCCCGGGCGGATTCGCGTGGACGAAGGCCCGCGCCTCTGGCCAGTGCTGCAGGAGATCGTCGGTCTGCGCGAGGGTGGCGATCTGCATGAGATGGCCGCCCTGCAGCACGATCGCCTGGAGGAACGCAGGCCACTCGCTCTCCGGCAGCGCCGACGCGCCGGAGAGCTCGCCCCACAGCTCCTCGGCGCGCTCCGCGGGAAGGAGCGCGCCGTCGAGGAGCACGGCGGTTCCGGTCCGTGTCGCTCCGTCGGCCGCCCTGGGACGCTCGTCTCGATAGGCGACCACCACGACGGAGCCTCGGGGGTGCGCCGCGCGCACGAACACGCTCTCGACCTCCGAGACGCACGGCGGCAGCTCGGGAAACGCGCGCTCGACGACGGGACGGAGGGGGTCTCGGCAGAGGTCTTCGACGCGGGTCACGCCGAAGGGCCGCCGCTCCGAGCTCTCCGATGCTGCCTCCGGACCTCCTTCCGGTGGCGCGATCGGCTCCTCGTGTGGCGCCGCCGATCGCGCTCGCCCGTCTCCGGTGCGCGCCGCGGTCGTGCTCGATGGGCCGCCGTTGGACGACGGGCCTCGACCGCAAGCGGCCGCGGCCGACGCGACGCTCAGGATCGAGACCAAGGAAAGGACGAGGCTTCGGTGAGCACGCATGCAGGCTCCTCGGAACAGCACCGGAAGATGGTGGCCGATCGACTACGCGCCGACGAGCATCGCGACCCAGCGCTCGGGCGCGCGCACGCCGCGTGCGGCGATCGACGTGAGCGCCGTGGCGCGCTCGGTCGCGCCGGACTCACCGCCGATCAGCGCACCGTGGGACGCGCGCGCGGCGGCGGCGTGCAGCGCCATCTCGGAGACGTCGAAGAGGTCGATCGCGCGACCGCACCACGAGGCGGCGTCTTCTTCGTGTCCTCGGAGACGGGCGATCCGCCCGCGCGTGATCGCGGCCAACGCACGCGCGTAGTGGGGGCCTTCCTTCTCGAG
This sequence comes from Myxococcota bacterium, assembly GCA_030855295.1. Lineage (GTDB taxonomy): Bacteria > Myxococcota_A > Polyangia > Polyangiales > Sandaracinaceae > Sandaracinus. Next base: position 2,729 of record JALYRN010000775.1, read on the forward strand.
CGCGCGCGCGAGCTTGGTCGCCTGGCGGGCGCGGTCCTCGCGATCTCTCGGGGTCGCGGCGCCGAGCTCGAGGCTGGCCTCGGTGGCGGTCAGGAAGATGCGATAGAACTGCATCGCGAGGATGCGGGAGCCCTGGAGGGTGGTGCGCACCTTCGCGAGGCGCGCGAGGCCCTGCGCGGCGTGACCCTCGTAGAGATCGTACTGGAGCTGGCCGTAGAGCGACCAGAAGTGCATCGCGTGGAAGCCGAGGTGCGACCATCGCTCGAGGGCGGCGTCCTGCTGGGCGCGGCCGCGCGCGATGTCGTCGTCCATCGCGGCCTCGAACCAGCCGTGCACGCGCGCGTACGTCGCCGCGAAGAGATCGCCGACGTCCTCGGCGCTGCGGAGCTGGCGCGCGGTCAGCGGGCGCAGCGTCGCGAGATCGCCCGCGAAGAGCAGCGCGGAGCGCGCGAGCGAGCCGGCGACGGTGCACTCCCAGGTCGCCGGCGTGGTGGTGGCGCGCAGTCGATCGGGGGCGCGCAGCCCGAGCTCGGCGCCGCGCTTCCAGCGTCCGGTGCAGACGCTGATGCCGGCCTCGCACGCGTCGGTCAGGCCCTCGAGGTAAGGGTCGTCGAGCCGCGCTCCGATCGCGCGCGCATCGTCGAGCCAGCGCTTCGCCTTGGGGTAGCCGGTCTCGCCGCCGCGGCAGAGCGTCACTGCGTTGAGCGAGAGCCCCGCAGCGACTCGGCGCGGCTCGCCCGCCGCGAGCGCGTCGAGGAGGAAGCGCGCGAGGAAGCCGTAGCCGCGCAGCGGATCGACCACCATGAGGCCGGTGCCGGCGACGCGCGCGGCGTCGACGCGGGCCAGCACCTCCTTCGGGATCGACGACTCGGCGCGCTCGGTGAAGGTCGCCTTCGACGCGCGGAGCCGGAGGATGCGGACGACCGCGCGCGCGAGCGCCTCACGCTGCGAGTCGGGATAGCGCAGGCCCACGCCGGAGAGCACGCCGCGGAGCACGGCGACGCCCTCGTCGATGCGCCCCGACTTGAGCCACTCCTCGGCGGCGCGCCGCTCGAGCGCGGCGCGCGCGCGATCTTCTGGAGCCTCTCGCGCGCACTCGAGGAAGATCGG
>JALYRN010000776.1 GCA_030855295.1 Myxococcota bacterium
GGTCGAGCACGTCCGCCGCCTCGCCGACCGCCGCGCGGCGTGAGCGACGCGGCGTGAGGGAATAGCGCGCCCGCCGCGACTCGAACGCGGGACCGTCGGCTTAGAAGGCCGCTGCTCTATCCGGCTGAGCTACGGGCGCGTTTTCAAACAGACTCGGGGTGGAGGGATTCGAACCCCCGACGACGAGCACCCAAAGCTCGTGCACTACCAGGCTGTGCGACACCCCGGAAAGGTCGCGGAGAATACCCGCTCGACTGGAGCTTGTCTCGCGGAAGAGCTCATCCCTGAGACTCCGCCTCTTCAGCCGGTGAGCGTCGGCGCAGATACTCGACCAGATGCGCCTTCATCGCCGCACATGCCTGCCCCCGATGGCTGATCGCATCCTTCTGCGTTGAATCCAGCTCGGCCATGGTCGCCGCTGCACCCTCGGGCACGAACACCGGATCGTACCCGAAGCCGCCCCCGCCGCGAGGAGCGCGGATGATCGTTCCCTCACAACGTCCGTCCGCCAGCAGCACCTCGTCGCCGAGGGGCCCCGACGGATCGGCGAGCGCGAGCACGCAGCGGAAGCGGGCGCTGCGGCCGGTGTCGGGCGTGCTCTCGAGCGCGACCAGCAGCTTGCGCACGTTCGCCTCCGCGCCCCCGCCGCCCGAGTAGCGCGCGGACTGCACGCCCGGCGCGCCGAAGAGCGCGTCGACCTCGAGGCCGCTGTCGTCGGCCAGCGTCATCAGGCCCGAAGCGGCCGCCGCCTCGCGCGCCTTCTTGGTCGCGTTGTCCTCGAAGGTCGCGCCGTCCTCCTCGACCTCGGGGAGCGCGAGCTCGGCGGCGCCGAGGATCGTCAGCCCGAGATCGCCGAGGATGCGCCGGAATTCCTCGAGCTTTCCCTGGTTGCGCGTCGCGACCACCAGCGTGCGCGCCTTGCTGATCGCGGCCGCGCTCATCGCAGCAGCCGATCGAGCGCGACGCCCGCCTGCGCGAGGGCCGCCTCCTGCGCCGCGAAGAGCCCCGGCATCGCCGACAGCGAGAGCTCGACGAGCGCGGTCCACCGCGCGTGCGGGACGGGGGCGCCCTCGGCCGTCCCCTGCACCTCGACGATGCCTCCGTCGCCGGTCGCGACGACGTTGAGATCGACGTCGGCCTTGCTGTCCTCGACGTAGTTGAGATCGAGCAGCGCGCTCGGCCCCACCAGCCCCGCGCTGATCGCGGCGACCGGCGAGCGCAGCACGCCCGCGCCGATCGCACCCTTCGCGCGCAGCTTGTCCAGCGCCAGCGCGAGCGCGATGAAGCCGCCCGTGACCGACGCGGTGCGGGTGCCGCCGTCGGCGTCGAGCACGTCGCAGTCGATCGTGATCGTGCGCTCGCCGAGCTTCTCGGGCCGGACCGCGGCGCGCAGCGAGCGACCGATCAGCCGCTGGATCTCCTGCGTGCGTCCGTCGATGCCGCGTCCCTTGCGGCCGTCGCGATCCATCCGCTGCGGGTTCGCGCGCGGATGCATCGCGTACTCCGCCGTGACCCATCCCTTGCCGCTCCCGCGCATCCATCCCGAGACGCCCTCGTCGACGCTCGCGGAGATCAGCACGCGCGTCCCGCCGCAGCGATAGAGCACCGAGCCCTCGGGGTTGCGCTGGAACCCCGTCTCGATCGAGATCGGCCTCGCTGCGTCGGCGCTCCGGCCGTCGGCTCGCGTCGTCATCCTCGCTCCTCTGCGCGCGCTTCGCGCTCTGCTGCTTCGGGTTCGTTCGCGCTGCGATCTCGATCCGCGTCGTCGCTCGCCGCCGGCGAGGCGGTGGGGAACCACATCGCGAAGACGGTCCCTCGATCCGGGGCGTCCTCGCAGCGGATCAGGCCGCCGTGCGCTACCACGATCTGCTGGGTCAGCGGAAGCCCCAGGCCGGTCCCGCGCTCCTTCGTCGAGAAGAAGAGGTCGAACAGGTGCGCGCGACGCTCCGGCGGGATGCCCTCGCCGCGGTCGCGCACCGTGATCTCGACTCCGTCGCCTTCGCGCCGCGCGCCGACGTCGATCGTCCCGCCCTGCGGCATCGACTCGCGGGCGTTGCGCAGGAGGTTCAGCAGCGCCTGCCGCAGCTGGTTCTCGTCGACCGCGACCAGCGGCAGCGGCGGCTCGATCGACAGCTCGATCGAGCAGCCGGCGGCGTTCATCTCGCGCTCGAGGAAGCGCGCGACCTCGTGCGCGACGACCCCGAGATCCTCGGGCTCGAGGCGCGGCGCCGGCAGCCTCGCGAGCCGCAGGTACTCCTCGGTGATCCCGGTGAGCCGATCGATCTCGCGCTGGATCGCGCGGAGCGGCGCCTGCACCTCGGGCCCCGTCGCCGCGAGCTCCTCGGCGAGGACCTCGACGTTGAGGCCGATGCTCGAGAGCGGGTTGCGCACCTCGTGCGTCACGAGCGCCGCCATCTTGCCCATCACCGCGAGACGCTCGCTCTGGATGAGGCGCGCCTTGGTCGCGAGCTCCTCGGTCACGTCGTCGGCGACGACGAGGACCGTGCGCGGCAGCGTCGCGCCGTCGGTGCCGAACGGCGTCACCCGCACGTCGACGTGGCGCGGCACGTCGCCCTCCGCGCGGCCGGCCAGCGCCGCGGCCTCGAGCGCCACCGGCTCACCGCCGCCTGCGACCGACTCGATCGCGTCCTCGAGCCCCGCGAGCCGCTCGAGCAGCCCGGTCTCCCGCAGCGCGACCTCCACCGCGTCCTGCGCGATCCCGAGCACCGGCGCGGCGGCTCGGTTCGCGGCGCGCACCACGCCGCCGCCGTCGATCACGACGACCGCCGAGCGCAGGCTCGCGACGATGCGCTCCTGGATGCGCTGCAGCTCGCGCACCTCGCGATCGCGCGCGCCGATGGCGTCGACCATCCGCTCGAACTCACCCGCGAGCCTCCCGATCTCGTCGTCGCGCCCGGTGCCGAGCCGCGCCGAGAGATCGCCGCGCGCGACCGCGACCACTCGCTCCTGCAGCTTCGGCAGCGGCGCGAGCAGCCGCTGCGACCACCACGTCACGCCGAGCCCCGCGGCGAGCGCGAGCAGCGCGAGCACCGCGATCTCGATCACCGCGCGCTGCTCCTGCTCGGCCGCGCTGCGGCTCGTCTCCGCGATGCGCGACTGCACGCGGTTGCGGATGATCAGCAGCTGTCGCGCGATCTGCGCCTCGCGGCGCACGATCATCTCGTGGCTCTGCGTCGCCTGAGAGCGCTCGCCGCGATCGAGCGCCTCGAAGAGATCGGCGTAGAGCGACTCGGTCTGCGCGTAGCCGGTCTGGATCTGCTGGAGCGCCGCGCGCACGTCGATGATCGCGGAGCGGTCCGGCTCCGGAGGATCGAGCCGCTCCGCCCACGCCACCGCGCCGAGCGCGTTTCGCAGGCGCGTCGGCATCACCTGCCGCGACGAGCCGAGCCAGCGGCGCGTCCGCCGCGAGTCGCGCTCGTCGAGCACGTAGTCGAGCATGTTGTTGACGATCGCGCTGTTGGCCTGCACCTCCGCGATGCGCAGCACCAGCGGGACGTAGGCCTCGTGCAGCAGACGCAGCGTCTCCGCCGTGCGCTGGTGCTGCACCAAGCTCGCGCCCGACACGATCCCGAACGCCACGAGCACCCCGGCGAAGGCCAGGAAGATGCGGGTGGGGATCGTGAGGCGCGCGCGCTTCATGGAAGCGCGGCGAGACTATGATCCTTTGCGCGCATCCGCATCAGCGCGGCACGATCGCGGCGGCTTCGGCGGCGAGCGAAGGATCGGCCGCGATCGCCTGCCCGGCCGCCTCGCGCGCGTCACGCGCTCGCCGCAGTGCCACCAGCGCGCGTGCCCTCGCGAGGTGCACCGGGC
>JALYRN010000777.1 GCA_030855295.1 Myxococcota bacterium
GCCCGCTCGATCGCCTCGAGCGCCGGCGCACGTGCGCCGAGCGCCGAGCGCCTCTCCCACGCGCGCTCCACCTCGACGGCCTACGCGCGAGCCCCGGCGAGCTTCCCGCGAACGAACGACGAAGCCCCGCCGAGCGGTTGCTCTACGGGGCCTCGACGCGTCAGTCTCTCGCGAGGTTCACATGATCGTCTGACTGGCGTTGATCGCACCGCGCGTGTGCATCACGGGGCCGGTCCACGTGAACGACGAGTACGAGTTGCCGGTTCCCGTGAGCTGTAGCGACATATCGGTCTCCGTGCCGGCCTCGGAGACACCGATGTCGACGCAGGTGGTGCCCATCGCCGGGCCATTCGTGGCGGTGAAGGATCCTTCGTAGCAGAGGAACTGCACGACCCCGACGGGGCCGACGAGCGCGACTCCATCCGGGCCGCCGTTCTGCAGCACGATCGGGACCCATACGGTTCCGAAGCCGCCGCCTTGGTCGGGAATGGTCCCGGACAGCGCTGCGATCGGCGTATAGGACGCGCCCGTCGCGCCGTTGTAAGGGACGACCGTGTATCCAGCGAGAGCGGTACCGGCGGGCCCGGCGACTTCCACTCCTTCCTCGACATCTCCGGCGTCGTCGTCGTAGTGCAGCTCGTTGATCCAGATGTTCGCCGCCGGCGTCGTCGGCGTCGTGGTGATCAGCTCGCCGTCGAGCGCGGTCAGGTAGCCGGGCGTCGTGTCGGTGTCGCAGTAGACCCACGTCGCTCCGCCGTCGCCCGAGAAGCGGTACGCGAAGTCGTAGGTTCCGGCGGGCGCAGGAGCGACGAGGGTCGCCATGTACTCGTCGTTGTTGGGCTCGGCCGTGTCGAGCCACGCGGGGTTCGCGATCGCCGGCGTCCACGTCCACGTCGCGGCGGTCGCGGGATCGCTATCGGCGGGGCCGTAGCCGACTGCGCCCATCAGCGTCGCCGAGGTGTCGGTCGCGGTCGTCATGTCGGTGAGGCCTGCGGCGTAGACGCGGCCGTAGACCGTGTGCGAGGTACCGATCTCGTCCTCGATCATCTGCGGGAACTGCAGCCGACAGTACGTCACCGTCCAGGTCGGCGGGGCGGCCGGGCACGCCTCGTTCGCCGCGCCCGGCGTTCCGAGATCCGGCGTCGCCGCGCCGCCGAAGGCCGTCATCGACGTGCACCAGTTGGCGCCGGTGTCGTTGGCGGTCGCGCTCAGGTGCGCGGGGTCGAGCTGCATGCTCGCGGCCGTCGGGTCGGGGAACATCGGGCCGCCGTCCCATGCGAGCGAGTCGATCACCGTCGCGCCGCACGTGATGCGCACCGAGTCGGCGCCGTTGCCGAGCGCGAAGCTCGACGGATACGAGAAGCTCGGCGTGAAGCCGGGCGCGCCCGCGACGCTGGTCGTCGCCGCGAAGGTCGCGTAGCCGCCTGCGGGCACGACGACGTTCGAGTCGATCGTGAACGTCGGCGCGCCATCGGCTTCGTCGACGATGCAGCCGAAGAGGTTGAGCGCGGCCGCCCCGGGGTTGTGCACCTCGAAGAATTCGCCGTTCGGATCCGAGCCGAACGCCTCGGGATTCTGCATGACCTCGCTGATCACGAGCTGGCCCGCCGCGGTCGGCGTCGCCGCCGCGCGGCACATCGTCACGTCGAACGCGCAGCCCGCGGCGCACGCGAGCGTGCCGCTCATGAAGCCCGGCCGCGTCGCGCACGTCGCGCCGCCCAGTTCGGTGCCGTCGCAGTCCTCGCCGGCGTCGATCACGCCGTTGCCGCACGTCGTGCAGAGCGACATGTCGAGCATGCAGGTCGCCGTGCACGAGATCGTGCCGCCGCCCGCGCACGTCGCGCCGCCGAGCGCGGTGCCGTCGCACGCCTCGCCGGTGTCGATCACGCCGTTGCCGCAGAGCGTGCACGCCGACGAGTCGAAGGTGCAGTCCGACTCGCACGCGAGCGCGCCGATCGCGCCGGCGCCGAGCACGTCCTCGCAGTCCATGCCGCCGAGCTCGGTGCCGTCGCACTCCTCGGGCGCCTCGAGCATGCCGTCGTTGCAGACCGCGCCCGGATCGCTCGAGCACATCGTGGTGTCGTACGCGCTGCAGTCCGCCGCGCACCCGAGCACGCCGCTCATGAACGACTCGTCGACGCAGGTGCGCCCGCCGAGGTCGGCGCCATCGCAGATCTCGCCGGTGTCCGTCACGTCGTCGCCGCAGTCCGCGAGCGTGCAGTCGGTGCGGCACGCGTCGATCTCGGTGTCCGAGTTCGCCGCGCCGTCGTCGCACTCCTCGTCGCCGCCGATCACGCCGTCGCCGCACGTCGCGGTGCCGCCGTCGCCCATCGACGCGTCGTCCATCGAGGCATCGGCCATCGCGGCGTCGGTCATCGCGGCATCGCGGCCGCTGTCACGACCTGCATCGCGCCCGGCGTCGTCCGCGGGAACGGGGTCGCTGCCGCAGGCCGTCATGGCGATCGCGGCGAGCGCCACGAGGCTCGCCGAGCTGATTGACATCCATTTCATCGAGCCATCTCCCTGTCGTTCAAGTGCGTCGAAGGTAGTCCATCGCGGCGGGACCGCACATCCGGCCGTGCGTCGTCGCGTGCGCGCGCATCTGCGAGGTTGACGCAATCGTCGTCGGCTTCGATCATCAGCGCTCGCCGATGAGCGACGCCGCCCACCGCGCCGGCTCTCCCTCGGGAGGGCCGGTCCTCGCCGCCCCGGGCGCGGTCCTCGCCGGTCGATTCCGTCTCGAGGAGACGCTCGGTGCCGGCGGCATGGCCGAGGTCTGGCGCGCGTTCGACCTCACGACGCAGCGCGTGGTCGCCGTGAAGCTCCTGCGCGCGCAGATCGCGGGGAGCGCGGAGGCGGTGCAGCGCCTGAAGCGAGAGGGCGAGGTGCTGAGCGCGCTCTCGCATCCCGCGATCGTGCGCGTCGAGACCTACGGCCAGCTCGAGGGCGGCGTCGTGTTCCTCGCGATGGAGCTGCTCGAGGGCGAGACGCTCGGCGCGCGCATGCGCCGGAGCGTGATGCAGCCGACCGAGCTCGCGCCGATCATCGCCGGCACCTGCGCCGCGCTCGCGGCCGCGCACGCGAAGGGCATCGTCCATCGCGATCTGAAGCCCGACAACATCTTCCTGGTGCCGCTCCCCGGATCGAGCGGCAGCACCGAGCCGCAGGTGAAGCTGCTCGATTTCGGCATCTCGAAGGTCTACGGCGGCACGCGGCTCACCTACACCGGCGAGATCCTCGGAACGCCGCGCTACATGTCGCCCGAGCAGCTCGGCGCCGAGCCCGACATCGATCCGCGCATCGACGTCTACGCGCTCGGCGTGATCGCGTACGAGGCGCTCGCCGGCAAGCCGCCCTTCCTCGCGACGACGCCGACCGATCTGATCGTCGCGATCCTCCACGGCAAGATCGCGCCGCTGCGATCGCTGCGCCCCGATCTCGGCCCAGCGATCGAGGCGGTGGTGACCCGCGCGATGGCCCGCGCGCGCGAGGCTCGGTACCGCAGCGCGGCCGATCTTGCCGACGCGTTCCTCGACGCCGCCGGCGCGACCGCGAGAGCGCGCGCGCTCCCCAAGGCGAAGGTGATGCAGACCCAGGCGCTCGGCGGGCTGGGCCTGGTCCCCGGCAGCATGCCGCCGCCGCCCGATCCCTCGAGCACCGCGACCGACTTCGACCTCCCCGCGCCGGCGAGCGCAGCGAGCTCCGATGCGGACGTGCTCCGTCCCGGCACGTTCAGCGCGTTCGAGTCGGTCGACGAGTCCGCGGTGCGCGACGCCGCGGCCTCGCGAGCGCGCGCCGGCATCGCCGCGACGCTCCCCGCGAT
>JALYRN010000778.1 GCA_030855295.1 Myxococcota bacterium
GGCCTCGACCCCACCGCCACCGATCACGCCCGCATCGCTCGAGGCGAAGATCGCCGCGCACGAGTCGGTCCTCCGCGCCGAGGGCGAGCTCCCCGAGGACCCGCGCGCCCAGCTCCGCGCCGCCATCGAGGCGGTGCTGCGCTCGTGGGATGGCGAGCGCGCGCGCGACTACCGGCGGAGCCACGCGATCGACGACGCGCTCGGCACCGCGGTGATCGTGCAGGCGATGGTGTTCGGGAACGCGCCCGGCGCGTCGGGCTCGGGCGTCGCGTTCACCCGTCATCCCGTCACGGGCGAGAAGCACCTCTTCGGCGAGTTCCTCCCCGGCGCGCAGGGGGACGAGGTGGTCGGCGGTCGATCGTCACCCGCCGGTCTCACGGCGGCGGCGTCGGGACGGCGCGCCGCGGAGAGCCTCGAGCGCCACTGCCCGGCGGCGTTCCAGGAGCTCGAGCGGATCGCGATCGAGCTCGAGGCGCGCGACGGAGACGCGCAGGACGTCGAGCTCACGGTGCAGTCCGGCACGCTGTGGATCCTCCAGGTGCGCACCGCGAAGCGCTCGCCGCGCGCCGCGATCCGCATCGCGGTCGATCTCGTGAGGGAAGGGCGGATCGATCGCGCGCAGGCGATCGCGCGAATCGATCCGGCGACGCTCTCCGGGCTCGTCGCGCGCGCGCTGCCGAGCGACGCCGAGCTCGAGGCGGGCGGCCACGCCGCGATCACGATCGGCGTGCCCGCGAGCCCCGGCGCGACGGCGGGCCGCGCGGTCTACGATCCGACCGAGGCCATCGAGGCGACCGCGCGCGGCGAGTCGGTGATCCTCGTCCGCACCGAGTGCAGCCCCGAGGACGCGCCGGGGATCCGCGCCGCGGCCGGCGTGCTGACCTCGTCCGGCGGCCTCACGTCGCACGCCGCGGTGATCGCGCGTGCGCTCGGCAAGCCGTGCATCGTCGCGGCGGGCGAGCTGAGGATCGACGCCGAGCAGGCGCACGCCGAGGTGCGCAAGCCCGCGGGCATCGTGATCGTGCTGCCGGCGACGATCACGATCGACGGCTCGAACGGGCGCGTGCTCGCGGGCGAGCTCCCGCTCTCGCTCACGTTCGCGCTGCCCGAGGCGCGCGAGATGCTCGAGTGGGCGCGCGAGCTCGGCGCGCCCGGCGCGTGGGCCGACGCGGCGTCGCGCTACCTCGCCTGACGCACCACACGTCGGTGCATGCGCGCGACTGCCGCGCGGCACCCAAGATGCCGAGCGGCGGTGTGTCCGATGGCAGCGGAAAGCCTCGGGCAACCTTGACGCTCCGGAGCACCTCTGGGACGATCGCGCACGTTCGCCGACAGTCTCGCTCGCTTTCTGCGCTGGGTGCGAATCGAATCGGGGGCGTCGTTCGTACTACCTGCAGTGTCGTCCGATGCGTCGCGGAGAGCTCGGGGCGCAACGAGCGTAGAGTGGGACGACGGCTCGCTTCGACTCGCACGAACTTCCGGACCCAGGTGGCGAAATGACTAGCAACGAGGCCAAGCCGCACCTGCAGCTGGTGGAGGATCGGCCGCCGTCGATCCCGCCGCCCGATCCGCTGATCGGCCGCACGCTCGACGGCCGCTATCGCATCGAGGCCGTCCTCGGCGAGGGCGGCATGGGCCTCGTCTATCGCGCGCGCCACGCGGTGCTGCAGAAGCTGCTCGCGATCAAAGTGCTCAAGCCCGAGGTGTCGCGCGACACCGAGGTGCTGACGCGCTTCCAGCAGGAAGCGCAGAGCGCGAGCGGGATCGGCAACCAGCACATCATCGACATCAGCGACTTCGGCACGCTGCCCGACGGCTCGACGTACTTCGTGATGGAGTACCTCGACGGCACGTCGCTGACGGGCGCGATCGAGTCACCGCCGGATCAGGGCGGCGCGCCGATGGCGCCCGAGCGCGTGGTGCGCATCGCGAAGCAGCTGTGTGACGCGCTCGGCGCCGCGCACGCGCGCAGCATCGTCCATCGCGACATGAAGCCGGACAACGTCTTCCTGATCAAGCGAGGCGGCGACTCGGATTTCGTGAAGGTGCTCGACTTCGGCATCGCGAAGGTCGGCGGCTCGTCGAGCAAGCTGACGAAGGCCGGCCAGGTCTTCGGGACGCCGCACTACATGTCGCCCGAGCAGTGCGCGGGAAGCGCGGTCGATCAGCGCACCGACATCTACGCGATCGGCGTGATCCTCTACGAGATGTCGTGCGGTCGAGTTCCGTTCGATGCCGACAACCTGATGGGGATCCTGACCAAGCACATGTACGAGCAGCCGCTGCCGCCGCACCAGATGCCGCCGCCGGTGAACGTCCCCGCAGGGCTCGAGTCGATCATCCTGAAGTGCCTCGCCAAGTCGACCGACGCTCGCTACCAGACGATGGCCGAGCTCCGCGAGGATCTCGTGATGCTCGAGCAGGGCATGACGCCGAACGCCGTGATGGACGGCATGAACCGCGCGAGCGGCGCCGGGACGACGCTCGGACCGTATGCGCGGCAGGACGGCACGGGCCGCATCCCGGTGCAGTCGATGCTGCGCATGGGCGTCGGCGAGGTCCCGGACGCGCCTGCTCCCGCGAGCAAGATGCCGATGTTCCTCGGGCTCGGCGCGCTCGCGGCGCTCTTGGTCGGCGGCGGCATCGTGGCGGCGATCGCGATGCAGGAGCCGCCCGCGGTGGCCGACGTGACGCCCACGGTCGCGACGATCCCGGAGCCGCCGCCCGAGACCGACACCACCGGTGCGCTCGCGGCCGAGACCGACACATCGACGGACGTAGAGGCGCCCGAGCCGCCCGAGCCGCCCCCCGTCGTCGTGCCGCCGATCGCGCTCACGAGCGAGCCTCCGGGCGTCGAGGTCTGGCGAGGCGACGAGCTGCTCGGCAACACGCCGATCGACATCCCGCGGCCCGAGCGCGGTGAGCGGCTCGAGCTGTCGCTGCGCCACGCCGGATACGAGACGCAGACCGCGCGCCTGTCGTCGATGACGGGCGCGACGGTGCGGATCACGCTCGCGGCGGAGCGACGGCGCGCGAGCAGCGGACGCCGCCCGCGTGGTGGCTCCACGCAGGGCTCCACCACGACGACGGAGCCCTCGCATCCGCCGCAGCGCGGCGGCGGCGGTGGGCAGAGCGAAGTCCTCGACCCCTGGCGTTGAGGGAACGTTCGCAGTAGGTTCCGCGCCGAATGCGGGACCGGCGAGCGACGAGCGCGGGCGTTTGGATCGCGACAGTCGCCGCGATCGCGGGGGCGACCGGGTGTGACCTCTCCAACCCTGGGGTCCCGGTCCGGACGGCCGACGTCAACTTCCCGATCGCGCTCGCGGTCGTGGGTGACGAGCCGAACGCGTTCCTCGTCGTCGTCAACTCGAACTTCGACCTGAGCTACTCGTCGGGCACGGTCCAGAGCTGGAGCCTCGCCGGGATCCACGGCGTGGTCGACGCCGCGCTCGCGACCGGATGCGGCGCGCCCGACGTGGCGCCCTGCGCGATCGACATCGAGGCGGACGAGGGAGGCGAGCTGCTCGTCGACGAGGTCATGATCGGCTCGCACGCGGACGGCCTCGCGGTGCTGCGATCGGCGGCGCCGCAGCGGACGCGCCTCTACATCCCGGTCCGCAGCGGGCGCGGCGTGCTGACCTGGATCGACTTCGCGCCCGACACCGGGCTCTTCGAGTGCGGGGGCGGCGGCGTGCCGGGCGAGCTCCGGAGCTGCAGCGACGCGAACCGCGGCGCGGACGTGGCGGAGAGCGCGACCGACCTCGTGCTGCCGACCGACCCGGTCGCCGCGGCCTTCGTCCCGCGCGAGCTGCTCGGGCC
>JALYRN010000109.1 GCA_030855295.1 Myxococcota bacterium
CTTCGAGGGCGCGCTCGCGGCGCGACGTCGAGGGGCGCTGCGCGAGTCGGAGGCGCAGCTCGAGCGACTCGTCTTGGAGCACCCTCGCGATCCACGCGCACCGCTCGCCGCTTTCGAGCTGGGTCGCCTGCGCATGGACGCGCTGGACGATCGCGCCGGGGCAGTGCGCGCGCTCGAGCGCTCGCTCGCGCTCGGCCGTCGGTCGCCGTTCCGCGAGGACGCGCTCGCGCGCTTGGTCTCGCTCCACCGCGCGCTCGGCCAGCAGGCCGCGTGCGAGCGCCGCGCCCGCGAGTACCTCGCGCACCATCCCCGGGGTGCGCACGCGGACGACGTAGCTTCCGGCTGCGAGCGAGCTGGTCTCTAGGCAGGCGTGAGGTCCCGTTCCGTGCTGCTCCGGGGCCGCGGAGGGACGTTCCGCGCGACGTCACACGATGCGCGCGATCGTCTCGTAACTCCTTGACGTGCCGACGAAATGTGGCTAATTCCGCGCTGTCGATTGTTTGAGCTCAAATGAATTGAGCTGCGTGACTCGATCGACGAAGCTGTCCGTGCCGATGCTCTGTGCCCCGTACCGACCGCGCCCGACGCGCACCTTGCTGCCGGCGCGCCTGCCGCAAGCGCGGCAAGCGCTGCGGTCGCGACGTCGCCGCGCGCTCTTGGCGCTGATCGATGGTGGCACGACGCTCGCGCTCGCTCGCGCGAGCCGCGCGCAAGCCGGCGGATAGGACGGGACGACATCGTCCAGCAGGTGCGTCGCGCGGGCCGATCGGCCGCGCGCGGTGTGCTGCACACATGGTTTCGTCCCGGAGAAGCAACTTGGAACGAGAGCGATCCGCTGCGCCCACTGCCATCGGCGGCAGGGGGGTGCGTTCGGCTGGAAATTCGTCCGTCGTGATGAAGTTCGGAGGCTCGTCGCTCGCGACGTCCGACCGCATCCGCGCCGTCGCGGCCAAGGTCGCTGCGGTGCACGCCGAGACCGGTCGCGTGGTCGTCGTCGTCTCGGCGATGGGCAAGACCACCGACGAGCTCGTCGCGCTCGCCGGGTCCGTCAGCGGCGCCCCGGCGCCGCGCGAGCTCGACGTGCTGCTCACGGCGGGTGAGCGCATCAGCATCGCGCTGCTCGCGATCGCGCTCGAGGCGCGCGGCATCCCCGCGGTCTCGATGACCGGTCGGCAGTGCGGGATCCTCACCGAGGGCCCGCACACGCGCGCGAGCATCGTCGAGATCCAGCCCGAGCGCGTCCGGCAGGCGCTCGACGAGTCGCGCGTCGTCGTCGTCGCCGGCTTCCAGGGCATGGACCGGAACGGCGACGTGACGACGCTCGGGCGCGGCGGCAGCGACACCACCGCCGTCGCGATGGCGGCCGCGCTCGGCGCCTCGACGTGCGACATCTACTCGGACGTCGACGGGGTCTACAGCGCCGATCCGCGGCTCTGCCCGCGCGCGCGCCACCGCGGGGCGATCGACTACGACACGATGCAGGAGCTCTCTCGCCAGGGCGCGCGCGTCCTGCATGCGGGGGCGGTCGAGCACGCGCGCCGAGCAGGGGTCACGATCCGCGCGCGCGCCACCTTCGGGAGCCCGGCGCGGACGCTGATCGGGGCGCCGCGCAAGCTCGCGCGTCGTGCAGCGTCGCTCGACGTGGCCGGCGCAGACGCGCTCGCCGTCACCGGCCGTCGCGATCTGATCCGCATCCGCGCGTACGACACCGAGGTCGCGATCGCGCTGCGCGCCGAGCTCGGCGATCGCGTGCCGCTCCTGTCGGTGCAGGCCCACGACTCCGGCGACGAGCTCTGGGCCGTCACCGAGGAGCTGCCGGACGCACGGGCGTTCGCCCGCGGCCTCGAGGCGCGATGGCCGGGGCGGGTCGACGCGCTGGCGGGGCTCGGCTCGGTCGCGATCGTCGCGCCGCGGGCGGGGGAGCGAGCGCGCGATCTGCTCGCGAGCACGCTCCAGGGCAACGGCATCGCGATGCACGCGCAGGCGCTGACGCCCTGCGCCGCCGTCGCGATGATCGACGCCGCGCACGTCGACGACGCCGTGCGTGCGCTGCACTGCGTCGCGATCGAGAGCGTCGACGAGGAGCTCTCGACTTGCGCGAGCTGATCCCGACGCGCCCCGAGGGGATCGAGATCCGCGCCGCCCGCCCCGAGGACGGCGCGGCGATCCATGCGCTCGTCGAGCGCTGCGGCACGCTCGAGCTCAACACGCCGTACGCGTACGTGCTGCTCGCCGATCACTTCGCCGGCACCTCGATCGTCGCGACGAGCGGCGACGCGCTGGTCGGTACCGTGGTCGGCTATCGCCCGCCGACGCACCCCGACGCGGTCTTCGTCTGGCAGGTCGGCGTCGATCCCTCGATGCGGGGCCGCCGACTCGGGGTCGCGCTCCTCGATGCGTTCACGCGTACGCCGGAGGCGCGCAGCGCGCGCTTCCTCGAGGCGACCGTGTCGCCGTCGAACACCGCGTCGCGCGCGCTCTTCGCCGCCTTCGCGCGGGGCCGCGGCGCCGAGCTCGCGATCGAGCCCGGCTACGCGGCGTCTCTCTTCCCGGCCGGCCACGAGCCGGAGCAGCTGCTCCGCATCGGTCCGCTTTCCACCGATCCCCGAGGAGTCCTCCGATGACGAACGCCAGCATCTTCGATCGTCTGGAGAGCGAGGTGCGCAGCTACTGCCGCTCGTTCCCCACCGTGTTCACCCGCGCGCGCGGCGCGCTCCAGTGGGACGCCCAGGGTCGGCGCTACGTCGATCTCTTCGCCGGCGCCGGCGCGCTCAACTACGGGCACAACGATCCTCTCCTCAAGCGCGCCCTGATCGCCTACCTCGAGGAGGACGGCGTCACGCACAGCCTCGACATGCACACGGCGGCCAAGGCGCGCTTCCTCGATCGCCTCGAGCAGCGCGTGCTCGCGCCGCGCGGCCTCGACTACAAGGTGATGTTCCCGGGGCCGACCGGCACCAACGCGGTCGAGGCGGCGCTCAAGCTCGCGCGCAAGGTCACCGGCCGCACGCAGGTGATCTCGTTCACCAACGGCTTCCACGGGATGACGCTCGGCGCGCTCGCGGTCACGGGCAACGCCGGCAAGCGCGCGGGCGCGGGCGTTCCGCTCGAGCACGCGTCGTCGCTCCCCTTCGACGGCTACGTCGAGGGCATGGACACGATCGCCCTCTTCGAGCAGCTGCTCGACGACGGCAGCAGCGGCATCGACGTGCCGGCCGCGGTGATCGTCGAGGCGGTGCAGGCGGAGGGCGGCGTCAACGTCGCGAGCGCCGAGTGGCTGCGGCGGCTCGAGCGCGCCTGTCGATCGCGCGGCGTGCTGCTCGTGCTCGACGAGATCCAGGTCGGCTGCGGCCGCACCGGGCCCTTCTTCGGCTTCGAGAGCGCCGGCATCACGCCGGACATCGTCACGCTGTCCAAGTCGCTCAGCGGCTACGGCGTGCCGCTGTCGGTGGTGCTGCTGCGGCCCGAGCTCGACGTCTTCACGCCGGGCGAGCACAACGGCACCTTCCGCGGCCACAACCTCGCCTTCGTCACCGCCGCCGCGGCGCTCGACGCGTACTGGAGCGACGACGCCCTGTCCCGCGAGGTGGAGCGCAAGGGCGCGCACGTGCGCGAGCGGCTCTCGGCGATCGCGGAACGCCATCCCGAGCTCGAGCTGTCGGTGCGCGGCACCGGCATGATCCAGGGCCTGGCGTCGAGCGACGCGCGCCTGCCCTCGCGCATCTCGAAGCTCTGCTTCGAGCGCGGCGTGCTCGTCGAGACGGCGGGGCCGCGCGACGAGGTGCTCAAGCTGCTCCCGCCGCTGATGATCGAGGATGCGCTCCTCGACGAGGGCCTCGACGCGATCGCGAGCGCGGTCTCGCAGCTCACGTCGCGGGAGACCCGTGCGAGCGCGGCGCCTGCCGTCCTCACGAACGGCGCCGCCGTGATCGGCGAGGTGCACCAGTGATCGTCCGTACGCTCGACGAGATCACGTCGACCGACCGCGACGTCTCCGGCGAGACGTGGCGCAGCAAGCGTCTCTTGCTCGCGGGCGACGAGATGGGCTTCTCGTTCCACGAGACGCGCATCTTCGCGGGCACCGAGACGCGCATGCACTACCAGCATCACCTCGAGGCGGTGTTCTGCGTCGAGGGAGAGGGCGAGATCGAGACCCTCGACGTCGCGACCGGCGTTCCCGACGGACGCCGCTGGGCGATCCGCCCGGGCACCGTCTACGCGCTCGATCGACACGATCGTCACGTGCTGCGCGCGCGCACCGAGCTCCGCCTGCTCTGCGTGTTCAACCCGCCCGTGACCGGTCGCGAGACCCACGACGCGAGCGGGGCGTATCCGCCTTCGCCCGCCGCGTCTCCGCCGCGATCGCCATCGCCCGAGCCCGCGGCCGAGTGAGCACGCCCTCGTGCTCGTGATCGCGTCCTTCGCCGTGTGCATGCTGGGCTTCGCCGCGATCGGCGCGGCCTCGCTGCGCGTCCGTCGGACCACGAGCGACGACTACCTGCTCGCGGGCCGCGACGTGCCGCCATGGCTCGCGGCGCTGTCGGCCGTCGCGACCAACAACAGCGGCTACATGTTCATCGGTCAGATCGGGCTGACCTACGCGATCGGCGTGCAGAGCCTCTGGCTCGCGGTGGGCTGGATCGTCGGCGACGCGCTGGTCTGGTGGCGCGTGCACCGGCGCATCCGTGAGATCTCGGAGGAGGAGGACGCGCGCTCGGTGCCCTCGCTGCTCGGCGGCCGCTCGCGCTCGCGCGCGATCGTCGTCGTCACCGCGGTGCTGGTGCTCGTGTTCCTCGGCACGTACGCGGCCGCGCAGCTGCAGGCGGGTGCCAAGGCGCTGCACGCCGTGCTCGGCTGGGACCAGTGGATCGGCGTCGTGATCGGCGCCGCGATCGTGCTGCTGTACTCGTACGCCGGCGGCCTGCGCGCCTCGATCTGGACCGACGCCGCGCAGTCGTTCGTGATGATCGCGGCGATGGGCGCGCTGCTCGCGTGGTCGATCGCGCGCATCGGCGGCTTCGGCGCGCTGTCGGACAGCCTCGTCGCGATCGAGCCCTCGCTGGTCGATCCGCTCGCGAGCGAGGCGCCGTGGGGCTTTGCGCCGTGGGCGCTGGGCTGGATCGGCGGCGGGCTCGGCGTGCTCGGACAGCCGACGATCCTCGCGCGCACGATGTCGCTGCGGAAGGCGTCGGACGTGCCGCGCGCGGGCGTGATCTACTTCTCGTGGTTCATCCCGTTCTACGTCGCGACGATCCTGCTCGGGCTCTGCGCGCGCGTGCTCGTCCCCGAGCTCGCCGACCCCGAGCTCGCGATGCCGACGCTCGCCGATCGCGTGCTGCCGGAGCTCCTCGTCGGCACGATGCTCGCGGGCGTGTTCGCGGCGACGATGAGCACCGCGGACTCGCAGATCCTCGCGTGCTCGGCGGCGATCACCGAGGACCTGATGCCGCGGCGCGAGCGCCCGTACTTCGTGAACAAGCTCGCGACCGCCGCCGTCGCCTCGATGGCGCTGGGGATCGCGCTGTGGGCCGACGAGGGCGTGTTCGTGCTCGTGCTCTACGCGTGGGCCGCGCTCGCGGTCACGCTCGGGCCGCTCGTGGTGGTGCGCGCGCTCGACCGGCCGCTGCCGCCGCGGGTCGCGCTCGCGATGATGGGCATGGGGTTTGCGACGATGCTGGCGTGGCGAGCCGCAGGGCTCGACGCGGCGATGTACGAGATCCTGCCGGGCATGCTCGCGGCGGCGCTGACGTATGGCGTGGCCGCGCTGCTCGGCGCCGTTTTGAAGCACGAGAAGGTGGAGCACCCCGTCCGCGCGGCACGGCGGGAGGCGGTGGCGCTCGCGGAGAACCGATGACGAAAGCCAGCGATCTGGTCCGCAGCGAGGACCTCTATCCCACCCGCGATGGCCGCTCGACGCGGTGCTTCGAGCGCGCCGACCCGGTGGTGCACGCGCCCCAGCTGCGCGGTCCCCTCGACGAGCTGCAGGTCGCTCGCTACCAGCGCGACGGGTTCCTGGTGCTGCCCTCGCTGCTGAGCGCGGGCGAGGTCGCGGAGCTCCGCGTCGGCCTCGAGACGATCCGGCGCACCGAGCGGGGCGGCGTCGAGGCCGGCGTCATACGCGAGCGTGGCGGAGATGCAGTGCGCTCGGTCTTCGCGGTGCACGAACGCCCCGATGTGTTCGGTGCGCTGGCACGCCACGCCACGCTCGTCGGCGCCGCGCGGCAGATCCTCGACGACGAGATCTACGTCCACCAGTCGAGGGTCAACTTCAAGCCCGCGCTGGTCGGCAAGTCGTTCGGCTGGCACTCCGACTTCGAGACCTGGCACGCCGAGGACGGGATGCCGCGCATGCGCGCGCTCAGCGCGTCGGTGCTGCTCGATCCCAACCACGCGTGGAACGGCCCGCTGATGCTGCTCCCCGGCTCGCACCGGACGTTCGTCTCGTGCCCGACGCCGACGCCTCCCGACAACCACCGGCTGTCGCTCGTCGATCAGCAGATCGGAACGCCCTCGTCCGACGCGCTGTGCGCGCTCTTCGACGATGTGTCGCGGATCGATCTCGCGCTCGGCCCCGAGGGGACGGTCGTGCTCTTCGACTGCAACACGATGCACGCGTCGAGCTCGAACCTGTCGCCGCTGCCGCGCAGCAACGTGTTCCTGGTCTACAACGCGCTCTCGAACCGGCTGGTCGCGCCGTTCGCCGCGCCCGCGCCGCGCCCTGCGTTCCTCGCCACGCGCGAGCCGGTGCCGATCACCAGCTGACGCGCGACGCGCCGAGGCCGGAAGGAGTTCATGGAGTGCCGAGCTACCTTCGCCTGACAGTCGACGGCCGGCGCTGCGTCGATGCACAACACCGTTCCTCTGAAGCGCGCGTTCGGGCTCGATCACGGGACGCTGATCGACGAGACCGCGACGGTCGAGGCGCTCTCGCGCGTCGACCCCGTGCGCGTCGCGCAGCCGGTCGAGGTGACGTGGACGGGCCGGCGCAGCGACGTCATCCCGGCGATGGTCGGCTTCCGCAGCGACGACATCCTCGTGTCGGACGCGCTCTACGTACGGCTCGAGGGCGCTCGCCTCGCGCCGCACTTCGTCCTGACCGCGACCTGCACCAAGTCGGACACGTGGGGCATGCGCGCGCTCGGCGCGCCGGCGCCGTTCCGCTGGATCGGGTGGACCGAGCGCCGCGCGCTCGAGCAGCGCATCGACTGGGCGCTCTCGAGCTTCGTGGTGCGCGAGCAGGCCCGGCCGGTCGACGGCATCTGGGAGGACGGCGCGCGCCGCGTGACGTCGTTCCGCGATCGGGCCGCGTTCGACGCGGAGTCGAGGGCCGCGTTCGAGCGGAGCGCGCAGATCATCGCGCGTCACGTCGAGTGGCTCGATCCGTCGCTCGACGATCTCGACCTCTTCTACCTTCCGATGGTCGGCGACACGTACGTGTCGGGTCGCCTCGCGCGCAAGCTCTCGAGCTCGCCGAAGCTCCGCGGCTTCCAGCTGATCGCCGATCACGCCTGAGCCGATCGGATCAACGCGACTCGTACACGGTGAGCGACGGCAGCTCGATGGCGCTGAGGAACCCACCGGTGCTCCCGCACCCGGTGTCGACGGCGATCACGCACTCGCCGGCCCAGAGGTCGGTGGGGTCGTCGGGCGTGTGGCCGTCGAGCTCGGCGGGGAGGTACTCCGTCTTCGTGTGGCCGATCACGACGCGCTTGCCGCGGTACTTCGTGAACAGCTCTTCGGTCCGCGTCCACAGCAGCGCGAGCTTGGGCTCGGTCTCGCTCGGATGCAGGAACACGCCGTCGCGCTCGAGCAGCCCGGCGTGCACGTAGATCGCGTGCTCGTCCTCGTAGAACCACGGCAGCGAGCCCATCCACGTCACGACGTCGTCCGGGAAGAACGCGCCCGCGAAGAGGATCTCGACCTCTTCCTTGGCCGGCAGCTGTCCCGCTCCCGGATGCTCGCCGCCGGTGTACGAGCGCATCGTCGCGAGGCAGCCGTTCTGCGGCGGCAACACGAACTCCGGCCAGCCGCGCTCGAGCACCCGCAGCCAGGCGTCCTCGTGGTTGCCGCGCAAGGTGACGACCTTGCAACCGAGCTCGCGAGAGAACGCGCGCACGACGCGCACGACCTCCTCCGACTGCGGCCCCCGATCGAGGTAGTCGCCCAGGAACACCAGCGTGTCCTCTTCGTCGAGCAGTGGGAGCTTCGCCACCAGCGCGCGCAGGTGATCGAGCTCGCCGTGGATGTCGCCGATCGCAAACGTACGGTTCGCCACGGCGAGACGATACCGCGGCGCGCGATCGCTCGCGCCACAGGATCGGCATTCCGCCACTGCGACGGGTCCGCGTTTCACGGAATTCCGCGCGTTATGGCGTCGGCACCTGTGTTGCAGATTTCCGTTCCGCACGGCCACCGGTCGAGCCGAGAGCCCGGCCGGCGGCCCTCTATCCAAGGAGAGATCGATGATCCAGTCCCATCCATTCCGCGTCTCGCTCGCGCTGCTCACCGCGCTCGCCCTCACGATCGGATGCTCGGCCGGCAGTCCAGACCCGGGCGTCGTCGGCGCGGCGCACGGTGCGGCTGACAGCGGCATCACCGATCACCCGCCGCCTCCGCCGCCTCCGCCCGTCGTCGAGTGCACGTACACGCAGGGTTGGTACAAGAACCATCCCGAGGAGTGGTCGGCCTCGCTGACGATCGCCGGCGAGACGTACTCGCAGGAGGAGCTCCTCGCGCTGCTCTGGGCACCGCCGCGCGGCGGCGACGCGAGCCTGATCCTCGCTCACCAGCTGATCACCGCGCTCCTCAACGGCGGCGCGACCGATCCGGCGATCGCCGGCGTGATCGCGGATGCGATGGCGTGGATGGCGGCGAACGCCGACGCCGACGGTCGGCTCCCCTACGGCCGCGCGACGCGCGCCGCGCACGGCGAGGCGAGCGCGCTCGCCGATCTGCTGGCCGCCTACAACGAGGGCGACGTCGGCCCGGGTCACTGCGACGACTGAGCGACGACAGGAGCGCTCGACACGGCGGTGGGCTCGTCTCCGGACGGGCCCACCGTCTTCCTTTTCTGGCGACGCGATCCTCGAAGGATCCGATCCGCCGCACCGACCCTCGGCGCGAGACCTTTTGTCGCGTCGCGCGCCGGCCGCCTCGCCTGGCGAATCGCCGCATCGGCACGGACGGTGCTCGACGAGGCGACACGGTCGATCGAGCCGGCGTGGTGGCGCGCCTCCGGAGCGAGGTCGATCCGCTGATCGCGGAGTGGGAGCGTCGCGTGCGCGAGGCGCTCCCCGCGGCCCAGGCGCTCGACTCGCTCGCGCTGCAGGACTCGATGCCCCAGATCATCGAGCGCGTCGCCGAGACGATCGCGAGCGGCGCGAAGAAGGCGGACGCGCACTTCCATCAGCTCGCGGCCGAGCACGCGCGAGAGCGCGCGGAGAGCGGCGACTACTCGCTCGAGCACGTCCTCGGCGAGTACCACCTGCTCGAGCAGGTGCTGCTCGACGGGCTCGAGCGCGACGGCGAGCCGCTCGATCGCGAGCTGCGCGACACGGTGCGCAAGGTCATCCACGTGTGCGTCGCCGGGGCCGCCGTCGAGTTCACCAACGCGCGGACCCACGACCTCACACACGACAGCACGCTCTACCAGCACCTCGTCGAGGTTGTGCGCGACTACGCGATCTTCTCGGTCGATCCCGATGGCGTCGTGATGACGTGGAACAAGGGCGCCGAGCGCATGAAGCTCTACCGCCCCGACGAGATCATCGGCACCCACTTCTCGGTCTTCTACACCGAGGACGCGAGGCAGCGGCGCGAGGCGGTGGAGCACCTCCACATGGCGTCCGAGCGCGGCCGCTATCGAGGCGAGGGGTGGCGCGTGAGGAAGGGCGGCGAGATCTTCCTCGCCGACGTGCTGATCACGCCGATGTACGTGGGCGGCCGGCTGCAGGGCTACTCGAAGGTCGTCGCCGACCTGACCGAGCGCAGCAAGATCGTCCAGGAGCGCGAGCTCTCGATCGCGCGGGTCGCCGACATCCAAGCCGAGCAGAGCGCGCGCGAGGACTTCATCACCAAGCTGTCTCACGACCTGCGCTCGCCGCTGCAGGCCGCGAAGATGGGCGCCGACCTCGTGCGCCGGCGCCTCGCCGATCCCGCGGCGGTGGACCGGCTGATGGAGCGCATCTCCGCCAACCTCACGCGCGTCGACGAGATGATCCAGGAGCTGCTCGATCTCAACCGGCTGCGCGCCGGCGAGACCCCGACCATCCAGCGCGTGCGCTGCGACCTGAGCACGGTCGTGCGCGACACCCTCGACGAGCTCGCGACGATCCACGGCGATCGCTTCGTCCTCGTGGCGCAGGCGGACATCGAGGGGGAGTGGGATCCCGATGCGATCCGGCGAATCGTCGAGAACCTCTGCAGCAACGCAGCGAAGCACGGATCGCGCACCGAGCAGATCACGATCACGCTCGTGAAGACCTCGCACGAAGCGCAGATCTCCGTGCACAACCACGGCGAGGTCATCCCTCCCGACGAGCGCGTGCGGCTCTTCGAACAGTTCGCCAGAGTCTCGGGCCGGACCCGTTCGTCGACGACGGGCTGGGGCATCGGTCTCGCGGTGGTCAAGGCGCTCGCCGAGGCCCACGGCGGAACCGTTCGCGTCGACAGCGCGGAGGGCATCGGCACGACCTTCAAGATCGATCTGCCGCTCCGCGCGACACCGCCGGCAGACCCGACGGCGACGCGCCCGCCGCGAACGCCGTGATCCGCCTCGCGCCTGCGCTGAACCGGGCGATTGAAGCATTCCGCCATGTGTGGACATCCAGGCCTACCCGGATCCCGCGTGGCGCGGGCCGGGCCGGGAGGGCTTGGAATGAGACGAACGACGATGATCGCGGTGGGCTGTGCGCTCGCTGGCGGCGCGCTGATGATGACGAGCGGCGCCTCGGCGCAGCAGGCGCTGGGCGGTGGGACGACCAGTATCTCCTATGATTTCACGGGGTTCCTGGCGTCGGGCTTCGGCCCGACCCCGGCCGCCGGAGAGCTCGACTCCGACGAGTGGATCGCGACCGGCTTCTCCGATCCCGCGCTGACGTTCGGCGGCACCGCAGCCGACGGGAGCGACTACGCGCGGGGCACCAGCGAGGGCGGCACCTCGACGGCGGGCGTGTACGCCTACGACGTCGCCAGCAGCCCCGCCTCGACCGACGTCGCGCTCGGCGCGCAGGCGAGCGCCGCGGAGTTCACGCCCGGTGCGTTCCAGCTCCGGATCACGAACGCCACCGGCCGCACGCTGCGCGCGATCAACCTCGCGTACGCGCTCAGCTACCTGAACAACACTGCGCGCTCGACGCGACACACCGTCAGCGTCGTGCGCGAGTCCGACCTCGCCTCGGTGACGGTCGACGCGCTGCAGTCGGACACGCCCGAGGGCACGATCGGCGCCGCGGTGTGGATCGGCGTGCCGCGTGCCGCGACCATCGACCTCGATCCGATCGGCATCCCCGCGGGCGCCAACTTCATCATCGTCTTCGCGTTCGACGACCTCGCGGGCTCGGGAGAGCGCGACGAGATCGCGATCGACGACGTCGTGGTGTCGATCCCGACCTGCGGCAATGCGACGGTCGACACCGCCGAGTCGTGCGATGACGGCGACGTCGTCACGGAGACGACGTGCCCGTACGGGATGGCGACGTGCACCACGTGCAACAGCACCTGCACGATGGAGCTGATGCTCACCGGGTCGGTCTGCGGCGACACGATGGTCGACGCCGCCGAGGGCGAGGCCTGCGACGACGGCAACACCGTCGCCGAGACCGAGTGCGCGTACGGCACGGCGACCTGCACCGGCTGCAGCGCCGACTGCACGGCCGCGCTGACCCTGATGGGCGGCCTCTGCGGCGACGGCACGCTGCAGGCGACCGAGGAGACCTGCGACGACGGCAACGCGATCACGGAGACGGAGTGCGCCTACGGCACGCCGACGTGCACCGCGTGCACCGCCGACTGCTCGACGGACCTCTCGCTGACCGGCGCAGCGTGCGGCGACGGCACCGTCGACAGCGCCGACGGCGAGGCGTGCGACGACTCGAACACCGTGACCGAGACGTCGTGCGCGTACGGCACCGCATCGTGCGCAGGGTGCAGCGGCGACTGCACGGGCGCGCTGACGCTGATGGGCCCGGTCTGCGGCGACGGCACGATCGACACCGCGTTCGGCGAGACCTGTGACGACGGCAACACCACCGCGGGCGACGGCTGCGACGACGTCTGCATGCTCGAGCCCGGCACCGACGGCGGCATGACGATGACGGACGGCGGCATGGTGATCGACGACGCCGGCATGGTCATGACCGATGGCGGCGTCGACGACGGCGGCGTCGAGAACGACGCGGGCGCGGAGGACGGCGATGCGTCGACGGCCGATGGCGGCGCGCGCAGCGACGCGGGTGGTGCGGACGCGGGCGGCACCACGCCGCCGGCG
>JALYRN010000110.1 GCA_030855295.1 Myxococcota bacterium
GGACCGCGCCGCTGGGGCAACGCCGGCGCGAGCCGCGGCGCCTCGTACGTCACGATCGCGGAGAGCGGCGCCGAGCACCCCGCCGAGCTGCGCAACATGCTCGTCGTGCCGCAGCTCGAGGGCGGCTACGTCATCGACGGCGTCGGACGCGCGCTGGCGAGCGTCCGCGTGATCACGATGATCCCGCTCGAGGCGCACCTCGCGTACTCGATGTACTTCGAGCCGCGCTCGGGCGGGCGCCTCGACGCCATCGCGCTCGGCCGGCTCGGTCTCGCATGGCGTCCCGTCGACGAGGACGAGGCTCACCTCCGGATCGGCGGCTCGCTCCGCCACTGGCAGGACGCGCAGGGCGCGCGCCTCGGCGGGGAGGCGTTCGTGGGTCTCGACCTCTTCGTCGAGGAGCCGCTGGTGATCAGCCTCGAGGGCTCGATCGGGATCGTCGGCGACGCCGCCATGTTCGAGGCGCGCGGGACACTCGGGATCATGATGGGGCCCGCCGAGCTCTACGCGGGGTGGCACCACCTCGCGATCTCGCCGCTCGACACGCGCTTCGCCGGCGTCGAGCTGACCGGTCCGATCGCGGGGCTCCGGCTCTGGCTCTGATCGAGCGCGTACGCGATCGCCGCGGCCGCGCGCGCGGGCGTCGCGCGCGAGCGGCTCATCGCTCAGCGCGCGGGCAGGCAGACGTCGAACTGCGAGCGGTAGTCCTCGAACGTCCCGCGGAAGCTCGCGCCGTCGGCGCGCCGCAGCGGGACGCCGTTGACCGTGAAGTAGTACTCGACGATCGCGTAGACGTAGACGCTGTCGGGATCGGAGGAGAGGAAGAGATCCGCGTCGGGGCACTGCGAGGGATCGGTGCGCGTGTACGGGCCGGCGAGCGGATCCATCTCCGCCATCGCGAGCTGGTAGCGCGCGTCGTTTCCACTGCGTCGATGGAAGGGCACGTAGCGCGTCTCGAACGGTGCGCCCGCGCGCGCGCGGAAGTGCACCTGCACGTCGAGCTGCTCCCAGAGGTCGGGGTTGTCCCAGTCGGTGACGCCCGCCTTCCACACGTCGAAGTAGATCGCGCGGATCGCCGCGCGCTGGCGCGCGTAGGTGTCGTAGCTCCAGCCCGCATCGAGCGGACGGAGGTCGCGCTCGCAGGGCCCGCCCTCGCAGGTCATGCGGCTGATCACGAACTGCGCGTTGCCGATCCAGCCCGGCGCGCGCGGATCGGCGTCGACGACCACGCGGTGGTTCTCGCCATCACGCGAGTCCCACTCACGACAGCCGTAGTAGCCCTGCGCCTCGAACCAGATCTGCAGCTCGCCGGCCTCGCTGAGATCGATCGCGGCGTCCTGCGCGCGCCCGGTCGTCCACACCGGCACGTACCCGGTGCGCCCGCTCGGAAAGCGGTAGTGCGCGAGGATGTTCCACGCGGGGATGCCGTACCGCGTGTCGCGGCAGGTGGGCAGCCGCGTCTCGGCGAATTCGATCTCGAGCGCGCTCCCCACGCGCACCTCGCCCTCGATCTCGGTGGTGCCGTCGGCGAGGAAGCGCGCGACCGCACCGCCGGGCGCGGGCGCGATCGTGAAGCGGTGGTTCGCGCCGAAGGCCGAGTCCCACTCCTGGCAGCCGCTGACGTCGGTGTTCTCGAACCAGATCTCGAGCTCGCCGGCCTGCGTCAGCTCGATCGGCACGCCGATCTGATCGGGCGCGGGCGCATGGCCCGCCGCGTGGACGGTGCGGATCTCGCCGCCGTCGATGCGGTAGTACGCGCTCACGGTCCACGCCGGGTTGCCGTAGCGCGACGTCGTGCAGCGCGCGCGCGCGGGGTCGTAGTCGAGGTGCGCGATGCCCCCGGCGACGAGCTCGCCGACGACCTCGGTCTGCCAGTCCGCGGTGAAGCGCAGCGTCGCCTCGCGGCCCTCGAGCCCGGCGATGTCGACCGCCGCCTCGACCTCTGGCTGAGCGGCGCAACCACCGAGAACTACTGCGAAAATAGCGAAGCAATGGCGGCGACTGAGCACGGCGACCTCCGAGTCACTCATACGTGAGTGACGCTGCTCTAGCACGACCTGCCTACCTTTCAAGACAGCTGTGCACGCTCGGATGCAGAGCATCGGACGCGTTCAGGGCGCGCCGTCGCGCACCCAAGCGATCACCGCGCACTGCTGCTCGACGCTGAGCCGTCCGGTCGGCGGCATCATGAAGAGGCGATCCTCCGACGTGATCCGCTGCGTCGTCTCGCTGCACTCGGGCGAGCCCGGCACGACGTAGTCACCTTCGATCAGCGTCGCGCGCGCGGTCGCGACGTCGGACAGATCGAGATCGCTGATCGTGTCGCCCGGGACGTGACAGGTGGAGCCGGTCGCGCACGAGGGCGCGATCACCGCCGCGTGCAGCGCCGCGAACGTCGGCGCATCGACGTCATCGCAGTCCGGCAGAGGCGCCGGCGTGCACGTGGTCGGCTCGGGCCCGCACCCGACGAGAAGCGCGAGCAGCGCGAGCGTGGTGGCGACGAGCGCCGGCCTCAATGCGCGTGACCGCCGCCGCCATCGGACGCGCCCGCGTCCGCGTCGTGACTGTGACTGCCCGCGTCCGCGTCGTGACTGTGACTGCCCGCGTCGTCGTCGCCGGAGGCGCCGCCGTCCTCGTCGTGATGGTGTGCGCCGGCGTCTCCCGAGCAGGTCATCAGGCAGCCCGCGAGCGCCGCCTCGCACGCCCCGACGTCGCTCGCGTGGCCGAGCTCGTGGCACTCGTGCGCGGGGCCCGAGCCGGTGTCGAACGCGTGGCAGGTATGCGAGATCGTCTCGCACGCGTCGGGCGGTCCCGCGTCCTCCGCGACCGCATCACAGATCGCGACGCACTCTGCGCGGCGCGCCTCGCAGCTCGCGACGGGGCCGTCGTGCCCGAGCTCGTGGCACGCGTCGGCTTCGGCGCTCGCGCTGCCGACCGAGTGGCAGTGCTCGACGATCTCGTCGCACGCGCCGCCCGCGCCGTGGCCGGCATCGCCGTCGCCGCTCCCGCCACCGCACGCCGCCAGCACCAGCACCATCGCGATCGAGAGCGCACGCGTCATGAGAAGACCTCCAAGTCCGCGGAGCCTGTCACGCGCTCGAGCTCCCGGCATCCGGGCGCGCGAAGCGCGCGCTCCCGTCCGGTCGCTCCGGGGCGAGCACTCCGGTCGACTCAGGCCGGCACGGCCGCGAGGACTTCGGGGCGCTTCACGTCGAAGGGCTGCACGCGCGAGCGCAGCAGCGCGACGATCTCTTCGTCGCTGCGCGGCGTCTCCTCGAGGTCGACGAAGTGCTTCGCGAGGATGTCGTAGCGCTTGAACATCAGGAAGAACCACACCTGGAAGAAGTCGATCCCCTCGAAGATGATCGCCTTCTGCGCGGCGTACTTCGCGCGGTTCTCGAGGAGCTCGCCGGGATGCTCGGTCCAGTGGCGGTTGGCCGCGAGGTGATGCGAGATGTGGTAGCCGTCGTTGAAGCAGCGCGCGTTGTACCGGCCGTTGACGCAGGTGATCGCGGACTTGTAGCTGTTGCCGGGATCGGCCTGATCGATGAACGCGTGCTGGCCCCAGTTGCCCGCCATCATCAGGAAGCGGCAGAGCAGGAACGGCACGACGAAGACCGTCAGCGTCGCGGCCGGATGCAGGTAGAGCCCGAGCGCGACCACCGCGTAGAACGACAGCTCGCCGAGGACCATCCACGCGAACAGGCGCGGGCGCTTCTTCGCGAGCTGATAGCGGCCCAGCTTGAACATCGCGATGAAGAAGAAGTCCGCCCAGTAGCGCAGGAAGTCGAGCGCCGAGTCGCGCCGGTACTTCATCGTCGAGGAGAGGTCCCGCGGCAGGTTCCCCTCCGCGTGGTGCATCGTGATGTGGTGGATGTAGTAGGTCTCGGGGGTCTCGCCGCAGAACGGACCGAGCACCCACGGGATGTAGAACTTCGCCCAGCCGTAGTCGCGCTTGAACAGCGGCTTGTGGCTGGTGTTGTGCAACATGAGGATGTAGCGATCGAAGAACACGCCGAAGAGCACCGCCCAGTAGATCGGCGCCATCCACCAGCGGAACACGCCCGGCACGTAGAGCAGCGCCGCGAGCGGGATCAGCACGAGCGACATCTGCAGCGCGAGCCAGACGAACGGGAGATCGCGCTCGTCGCGGATGAAGCGCAGCGCGAAGCGCTCGAGCGCATTGCGCGGCGCGTTCGGGACGAACGTCGGGTCCTTCAGGTGGAGCTCGCGGACTGACATGGCTGCGGGGGCGGAGGATGCCGGACCGGCGGCCGTCGGGCAAACGCGCCCGGGACCGCGCTCACGCGAAGCGAGCTTCGCACCAGCGCGCGCGGTGATCGGCTCGCCCGCTCCGGGCGCTTCCGTCCGCGCGCGAAGCGCGCTCCCGTACGCGCCCTACGGGGCGAGCACTCCTGTCGAGTCAGTACGACCAGATCGCCTCGCACCGGGCGCGTACGACCTTGCGCAGCACGGGGAGCTCCGGGTGGTTGCGGATCGGCGCGAGCAGCGGACAGCGATCCACCCACTCGAGATCGACGAGCACGCTCTCGGCGCCCGCGCGGAAGTGGCTCATCGTGCGCTCGACGTCGCCCAGGCGGCCCCACCCCTCGCTGCACATCTGGTGGACCAGCGTCCGGAACCGACCACTCACGGGGCCGTTCAGCACCTCGAGCAGCACCTCGAGCTCGTCGGCGGCCGCCGCGTCGCCCAGCATCACGCGCGCGTAGACGATGAGGAACGGTGCGGCCGGATGCGACGAGCGGTGCACCAGCTCGAGGCCGCGCTCGAGCATCGCGCGATCGTCGCGGTAGGCGCCCACGCGAATCAGCTGCTGCGCGACGAAGCCGTCCTTCGATGGATCCTCCGCCATGTGCGCCAGCACCCGCTCGAACACCGCGAGGTCTCCGTAGAGACCGTGCCATCGCGCCTTCTCGAGCAGCGCGAAGGTCAGCGTCGGCTCGAGCTCGAGCGCGAGATCGATGCGCTGCAGCCCTTCTTTCGCGCGCCCGGCCTCGAGCTGGAGCGACCCCAGGAAGTTGTGCGCCTCCGGCAGCGTCGGTGCGATCTGGAGCGCCGTGCGCACCGACGCGACCGCCTCGCGGAAGCGGCCGTGCTGGGACTCGAGCTGCGCCTTCGCGTAGTGCGTCTCGGCGAGATCGGGCGCGTGCTCCATCGCGCGCTCGATGCTCCGGGCGGCCTCGTCGCCCCAGTCGCGATCGACGGTCGCGCGAGGCAGGAACCACGCGCGCACGCACGCGATCGCGTGCGCCGCGTACGGCGGCTCGAATTCCGGCACCTGCGCGATCACGCGCTCGAGCATCTCGACGACCTCGACGGGACCCGAGAGGTTCGCCGCCCGCGTCCGCGCGCGCGCACGGAGGTAGAGCTCGAGCATCTCCGGCGGCACCGGCACCGCGCGGCCGACGCTGTGCAGCGACACGCGCAGCGACTCCGCGATGCGCTGGGCGACGCGCTCCTGCACCGCGAAGAGATCCTCGACGTCGCTCTCGAAGCGCTCGCTCCAGAGCTGCACGCCGGCCCCGACCTCGATCAGGCGGATGGTGACGCGCAGCTTCGGACCGCCGACCTGCACCGTGCCGTCGACCACGAAGTCGACCCCCAGCGCCCGGCCGACCTCGCGCGGATCGCGCGATCCCTCGCCCGTCGCTCCGCCGTGGGGCAGCGCCGCGCCCCGGCCCATGACGCGGAGCCCGCGCGTGCGCGAGAGCACGTCGATCAGCTCGTCGCCGATGCCCGCCGCGAGCCAGTCCTGATCGGCCGCGCCGCGGTACGCGAACGGCAGCACGGCGAGCGCGCGCTCGGCCTTGAGCAACGGCGCGACCGGTACCGCCGTGCCGGGCGTCGATGCCGACGTGGAATTCGTCGGCCGCTGCGCTCGCAGCGAGCTCGAGGCGAGATCGAGGCTGACCATCGACCCCGTGCCGGCGTACCCGGCGAGCAGGCGCGCGAGCGTCGCGGCGTCGGGCGGTCGCCGCGCGGGGTCTCGCTCGAGGCAGCGGAGCACGAGCTCGGCGAGCGTCTCGGGGATCGCCACGAGCTCACGCGGATCGCGCGGCGGCGTGTGCAAGCGCTTGACCGCGGCGGCGATCGGCGTCTCTCCGTCGAATGCGATCGTGCCGGTCAGCATCTCGAAGAGCACCAGACCGAGCGCATACAAGTCGGAGCGCTCGTCGACGGGCGCACCGGCCAGCTGCTCGGGCGACATGTAGAGCGGCGTGCCGACGATGCCGCCGGTGCGGTTCGCTCCATCGCTGTCGTGCAGCGCGCGCGCGATCCCGAAGTCGGTGACGACGATGCGCGACGTCTTGCTCTCGACGAGCACGTTGTCGGGCTTGAGGTCGCGGTGCACGACGCCGGCGCCGTGCGCGGCCGCGAGGCCCTCGGCGATCTGTGCCGCGATGCGCGTCGCTCGCTCCGGCGCGAGGAGGCGGTCGCCTTCGAGCACGCGCCCGAGGCTCGGGCC
The DNA here is from genome assembly GCA_030855295.1 of Myxococcota bacterium. GTDB lineage: Bacteria > Myxococcota_A > Polyangia > Polyangiales > Sandaracinaceae > Sandaracinus. The sequence goes on from JALYRN010000110.1 coordinate 6,488, forward strand.
CGCGACGTACTCCATCGTCAGGAAGTGCAGCGGCTCGTCCGCCACCGTCGCGCTGCCGAGGTCGTGCGTGCGCGCGACGTGGAGGCTCGTGATGCGGCGCGCGAGGCGCACCTCGCGACGAAAACGCTCGAGCGCGCGCGCGCTGCCGTCGGGCGGCAGGCTGAGCGCCTTGAGCGCGACGGTCTCTCCGACCATCTCGTCGCGCACGCGCCACACCGTGCCCATGCCACCGCGGCCGATCAGAGCCTCGACGAGGTAGCGCCCCGCGAACAGCTCGCCCACGACCAGCCGGCCACCGAGCGCGCGCGGCCGGGAGCCGCTGTCGTCGCCTGGCGACGCCTCGAGCGTCGCGTGCGAGTCGTCGCGGTCGTCCACGCGGTGGACTTTATCACGCGGGGCCGCCTGCCCTCCGCGCATGTGCCAGCCGTCCATGCGAGATCGTTCTGCGTGCCGTGGCCGCCGCGGTCGAGCGCGCGCTGCGGACGTTCACGAAACTTATCCGAGCAGGAACTCGCTCAACATGTGGGCGACGTCGTCGGGGCGCTCGGTCGGGAAGTCGTGGCCCGCGCCCTCGAGCAGCTGCAGCGTCGAGCCGGGGATCGCGCTCGCGATCCGGCGGCTGTTCGCCATCGGGATCAGCCGATCGCGATTCCCTGTGACGACCAGCGTCGGAGTGCGCACGCGGTGCAGGTGATCGCTGGTGTCGTGCACGGCGGCCGCGAGGAGCTGACCGAGCACCGAGAGCCGGTTGCGCGGCTCGGCCTCCGCGATCGCGATCCACTCGTCGACCACCGCGGGCCGTCGCGCGACCGCCTCGGCATCGAGCACCCACGGCATCGAGACGCGGATCTGATCGGCGACCGTCCCCCGGCCCGCGCTCAGGAGCCCGAGGATCGCAGCGTGGGGCGCGCGCTCGGCGCCGCGACCGCCCATCGTCGTCGCGCCGAGCACGAGGCGATCGACGCGCCCCGGATGCCGCAGCGCCACGTGCTGCGCGATCATCCCGCCGAGCGAGATCCCGAACACGTGCGCGCGGTGCACGCCCGACTGGTGCAGCACCGCGGCGACGTCGTCCGCCATGTCCGCGGTGGTGAAGCCCGGCCCCGGCGCGTCGCTGCGGCCGACCCCTCGGTTGTCCATCACGAGCACGCGGAAGCGCGGCTCGAGCAGCGGACGCAGGTCGTACCAGTAGCGGCTCGAGCGCGAGAGCCCGCGGATCATCAGGATCGCCGGCCCACGCTCGAGCCCCGAGATCTCCCAGTGCAGGCGCAGCCCCGCGCGTCGAGCGAACGGCATCGCCGCGACGATGCGGCTCCGGGCACCGCACCGTCAACGGTCCTGAGCGACCGGGACGCGAGTGGGCAGCACCGGCCTCGCTTGACGCTACGCCGCGGGTCTCGGAGGCTTGCACCCGGGTCGGGGGTCGACCCAGGTGGAGGCCGCGCATGCGTCAGTTGGTTCGCGCTCGTACGATCTCGGGCGCCTCGGTGCTGTGTCTCGCGCTCGCCGCTTGCGGCGGATCGCCGGACGCCCCCGGCCACGACGCCGGTCCCACCGCGCGCGAGGACGCGCAGCTGCCGCCCGGCGTCGACAGCGGCGCGGTGGTGTCCGAGGGCGATCTCCCGTGCGACGTGCTCGACGTCGTCGCCACGCGCTGTCAGACGTGCCACGCGGAGACGCCGCGCTTCGGCGCGCCCATGCCGCTGATCACCAGCGCGCACTTCCAGGCGGCGGCGCCGACGATGCCGGCCGAGGCCGTGCACGAGCGCGCGAGCGTGCGCATCCACTCGAGCACCGATCCGATGCCGCCGATCACCTCGCCCGCGCTGACGCCGACCGAGCTCGCGACGCTCGACGCATGGCTCACCGCGGGCGCGCCGATGCGCGCGGCGGGGGCGAGCTGCGAGGACACGCCACCTCCTCCGGTGCCGGGCGAGCTCGACTGCGAGCCGACGCACTCGTTCCGCGCGCACGCCTCCGGATCGACGACCGCGCCCTACCCGCTCGGGGCGGGCAGCGCCAACCAGTACATCTGCTTCACGTTCCGATCGCCGTTCACCACGACGCAGCAGGCGACCGCGTGGGGCCCGGTGATCGGCGACGAGCGGGTGATCCACCACTACATCCTCTACCGCACGCAGACGCCGCAGACCGACGGCGGCGTCGGCCCCTGCGCGATGCCGTCGGACGCCACGTTCCTGATGGGCTGGGCGCCGGGCGGAGGCGTCGCCGAGATGCCGCCGGACGTCGGCCTCGAGCTCAGCCAGGACGGCGACGAGTGGCTGATCCTCCAGGCGCACTACTGGAACGCGACCGGCCTCAGCGACGTCGTCGACGGCAGCGGCGTCGAGATCTGCACGACCGACACGCCGCGCACCCACGAGGCGGGCGTCCTGACGTTCGGCTCGACCGCGATCTCGATCCCGCCGCGCGCGACCGAGCACTCCGTCACCGGCACCTGCAGCGCGTCGCTCACCTCGTTCTTGCCCGAGCCGCTCCACGTGATCGCGTCGGGCCCGCACATGCACACGCTCGGCACGAGCTTCGAGACGACCATCCTGCGCGGCGGCACGACGCCCGAGATGCTCGTGCGCGTCGATCCGTGGGACTTCGACTCACAGACCTCGTACGGCCACGACCCCGAGGTGCTGATCCGACCGGGCGACGCGGTGCGCACCACCTGCACCTACGCGAACCCCGGGAGCGCGACCGTCCGATTCGGCGAAGAGACCGAGGACGAGATGTGCTTCAACTTCATGATGGTCTATCCGATCAGCATCCTCGGCGCGGCGCCGCGCTACTGCTCGGACAGCTGACCCCTCCCTACAGGAGTGCTCGCCCCGAGGGCGCCTCAGGCGGCTTCGCCGGATGCGCTCGGGGGCAGGAGGCCGTTGCGCTGGAGCAGGGCCTCGACGTTGGGCTCGCGGCCCATGAAGTCGACGAAGAGCTTCATCGGCTCGTCGGAGTCGCCGCGCGAGAGCAGCTTGTCGCGGAACTCGGCGCCGACCGCCTGATCGAAGAGGCCGGCCTCGCGGAAGCGCGAGAACGCGTCGGCATCCAGCACCTCGGCCCACTTGTACGAGTAGTAGCCCGCCGCGTACCCGACCGAGTGCGCGAAGAGGTGCGAGAAGCCGGTGATCATCGCGTAGCCCTCGGGCAGCGGCGTCACCGAGAAGCTCTGCATCAGCGTGCGCGCGTGCTCGACCACGTCGCCGTGCTTCGCGAGCTCGTACTCGCGGTGCAGCCCCAGATCGACGCTCGCGAACCCGAGCTGGCGCATCTGCGCGGTCGCGGCGCGGTACGTGCGCGCGCGCTTCATGCGATCGAAGAGCTCGTCCGGGATCGTCTCGCCGGTGTCCACGTGGCGCGCGAAGAGATCGAGCGCCTCGCGCTCCCACGTCCAGTTCTCCATGATCTGCGAGGGCAGCTCGACGAAGTCCCACGCGACGTGGGTGCCCGCGAGGCTGCGCACCGGCACCCGCGAGAGCAAGTGGTGCAGCAGGTGACCGAACTCGTGGAAGAGCGTCTCCACCTCGTCGTGCGTCAGCAGCGCGGGGCGACCGTTCACCGGCGAGCTCGCGTTCGAGCAGAACAGCCCGAGGTGCGGCGAGAAGCCGCCGCGCTCGATCGGTCCGCCCGTGATCAGCCCCGCCATCCACGCGCCGCCGCGCTTGCACTCGCGCGGATGCAGATCGACGTAGAACGCGCCGAGCTGCTCGCCGCGCTTCACGTCGCGCACCAGGTACGTGCGCACCGAGGGATCCCACGCCGGCGCGTCCTCCCACGGCTCGACCGCGATCCCGTACAGGCGCTTGCTGATCTCGAAGAGCCCGTCGAGCACGCGGTCCGCGCGGAAGTACGGGCGCAGCGCCTCTTCGTCGAAGTCGTAGAGCGCCTGGCGCTGCTTCTCCGACCAGTAGCCGACGTCCCACGGACGCATCGGCCCGCTCTCGCCCGCGGCCGCGCGGAACGCCTCGAGGTCGCGGGTCTCGCGCTCGAACGCCTCGCGCGTGCGCGCCTCGAGCTGCTGCACGAAGCGCAGCGCGTCGTCGCCGGTCTTCGCCATCCGATCCTCGAGCACGAGATCGGCGAAGTCGCGATGCCCGAGCAGGCGCGCCTTGGCGCGGCGCAGCTCGAGGATGCGCAGCAGGTGCCCGCGGTTGTCGTGCTCCCCCGAGCTCGCGCGCGTGTTGTACGCCCACCAGACCTTCTCGCGGATCGATCCGTCGTCGAGGTACGTCAGCACCGCCATCACGCTCGGCGCCTGCAGCGTGAAGCGCCAGCCCGAGAGGCCCTTCTGCTCGGCGCTCGCGCGCGCCGCCTCGACCGCGCTCGGAGGGAGCCCGGCGAGCTTCGACTCGTCGTCGATCACGAGCTCGAACGCGTTCGTCGAGTCGAGGAGGTTCTGCGAGAACTTCGTGGTGATCGTGCTGAGCTCGACGTCGATCGCCTCGAGCTGCTTCTTGCCGGCATCGTCGAGCTCGGCGCCGGCGCGGCGGAACTCGTCGATCGTCTTCTTGAGATGCCGCGCGCGGATCGGATCGAGCGCCTTGGCCTCGTCGGTCTCCGCGAAGGATCGCAGCGCCGACCAGAGCTGCGCGTCGAGCGGGATCGACGTGTAGAACGCGCTGACGTCGGGCTTCACCGCGTTGTACGCCTCGCGCAGCTCGGGCGTCGTCGCGACCGCCTCGAGGTGCGAGATCACCCCCATCGCGCGCGAGAGATCCTCGGTCGCGTCCTCGAGCGCGCCGAGCGTCGTCGCGTAGGTGCGAGGCGCGGTGCGATCGCCGATCTCGCGGATCGCAGCGCGCGTTCTCGAGAGGAGCGCGTCGATCGCGGGGCGCACGTGGCCGGCGCGGATGCGATCGAAGGGGATGCGGATCGAGTCGAGCTCGAGGAGAGGATTGGAGGCTTCGTTCGAGTTCATGGGCAGATGGGCCTATATCCATAGGGCCCCCGCCGAAGCAACGGGAGAGCGCGTCGAAACGTTTCCTCTTCTCACGGAAGATCGGGCGAGATCAGGTCGGGACGCGCGACCGGCAGGCCGCTGCGGTCGAGGTTGCGGACATTGTCGAACACGACGCGGTCGTACAGCTGCGCGACGTCGAATTCCGGCACCTCGACGCTCGCCCCGATCGGATTGCCGCTCACCTCGCCCTGGTGCAGCTCGAGGAAGCCACCCTCGACCACGCGCACGCCGCAGAGCTCGTTGTCCCCGACGAAGAAGCGCTCGATCGCGACGCGCCCGCTGCCCTGCGCCACCACGCCCGCGCCGAAGGTCCCGAGCTCGCAGTCGTCCTCGCACGGCCGCGCGCGCGTCGCTCGCACGGTGAGATCCGTCAGCCGGACCGTCGCGCCCTCGCCGGCGTGGACGCCCATCGCCTGCGCGCGCTCGACGAGCAGCCGCTCCGCCTCGACGTCGCCCGTCAGCACCGTCAGCCCCGTCCCCGACCAGATCGGCCCGAGCGCCACCGCGTCGACGACGCGCACGTCCGAGAGCCGCGCGCTCGCCTCGAACACGCCGATGCCCTCGGCCGACTCGGTGATCGCGATCCGCGCGAGGTCGGCCTCCGCGCCGGCGCTGATCGCGATCCCGTACCCGCTCCGCTCGAGCCCGCCGCGCACCGCGCGGAGCGTCACGTCCTCGAGCGTGATCACGCGCCCTGCGCCCTGCGCGAGCACGCCGATGCCGTCGATGTTCTCGAGCCGAGCCCGCCGGACCTCCAGCGTGCCGGTCCGCACGGCGCCGATCGCGAGCGCGCCGGGCCCGCCGCTCGTGACGTCGCGGAGCACGATGTCCTCGAGCAGCGCGCTGCCGTCCGCCACGTACACCGCGAAGCCCGCCCAGCCGCTCACCTCGACATGGCGCAGCTCCGCATGCGCGCCGTCGCCGGCCGCGATCGCGAGGCCCGGCACGCCGGCCGGCGCACGCATCGTCACGTGCTCGAGCTCGATGCGCGTGTCCGCGCCCGACGCGTGCAG